>CAZDMX010000009.1:0-14185 GCA_964506085.1 uncultured Thiothrix sp.
ATGATCCCTGAAATAAATAATAGCACATCCCATTCGTCAGTTAATGGGTGTCTTAGACCGTTTGCCTGAAATTTCCCTGACAAGTTTTGGTACTAGATAACCGGGTAAAGCTTCACGTAGTTGTTGCATAAGAATGAGCGCATCTGCTTCATCAATGTCAAAATGTGCTGCTCCTTGTACCTTGTCGAGCACATGTAAATAGTAGGGAAGCACTTGATGAGCTAATAGAGTATTACTTAAATCAATCAAAGCTTCAGCGGTATCGTTGATGCCTTTCAGGAGAACGCTTTGGTTTAATAATAGCGTATTCGATTGATGTAGTCTGTTGAGTGCTGTTTTCGTGGTTTCACAAAACTCATTAGCGTGATTGGCGTGGATAACCATCACTTTTTGAATAGCTAAAGAAGAAAACCATTGCATGAAACGGGCATCAATACGTTCCGGCAGTACTAGAGGTAAGCGAGTATGGAAACGTAATGTAGTGATATGGGGTATTGCTGCAATTTGTTCGCAGAGGGTTTGCAAGCGTTGATCGGATAAGGTTAAGGGGTCACCACCACTTAAAATAACTTCATGGATGCTCACATCTGCTGCTAATGCCTTGATTAGATCATGCCATTCATTCTTGCGGGCTTGCTGTTCCGAATAAGGGAAATGTTGACGAAAGCAGTAGCGACAGTGAATAGCACATGCGCCTGTTGTGATGATTAAGGCGCGCCCCGAGTATTTTTGCAGGATGCCTTTTTGGTTAACAGCATCCAGATCGCTAACTGGATCTAGCTGAAAACCATCGGTCATATTTGTCTCGGCGTTTAGTGGTAAAATCTGTTTTAGCAGGGGATCATTCCAGTCACCACTACGTATTTTTTTTACAAAGCTACGGGTTACCCGTAAAGGAAAGTGCTGTGGATTGAAATGTTTTTTATCAAGCTGCTTAGGGTCAAGTTTTAGTAGGCACAATAGTTCGGCGGGATCACGGATAGCGTTAGCTAATAGTTTTTGCCATGTATCTTGTTTTCCCGCGTACGTTGAATCTTTAGTGGATTGCTCTGTAGAAAAAGATTCTACTAGTAAGGACTGATTTTTAGACACGTTTCCGGTTATCATAGGACAAACATTATATATTAATAAGAACTGTAACTGCTCAGGTTGCTCTCTATTTTCTACTATTGAGTAAATAGAGGGTAAGCTGAGTGGTTACTAAGATTTAGGAAAAAATATGGCAACTTATAACACGAATGAATTTAAGAGTGGGCTTAAAATTATCTTAAACGGTGATCCTTATAATATCGTTGAGAATGAATTTGTAAAACCGGGCAAAGGCCAGGCTTTTAATCGCGTAAAAATCCGCAATCTTAAAACAGGTAAAGTTATTGATAAAACATGGAAGTCTGGCGAGAGCGTAGAAGCTGCTGATGTGGTGGAAAAAGACTTGCAGTATTTATATAACGATGATGAGTTCTGGCATTTTATGGATGCTGAAACTTACGAACAAGTGGGTGCAGATGCCACGGCTGTGGGTGAGAACAAGTATTGGCTGAAAGATGGCGATACCTGCATGGTGACGTTATGGAATGAAGTCCCCATTTTGATTACACCTGCCAATTTTGTTGAGCTTGTCATCACCCAAACAGATCCTGGTTTGAAAGGTGATACGGCACAAGGTGGAACGAAACCCGCAACAACAGAGACAGGTGCAGTTATCAAAGTGCCTTTATTTATTGAAGAAGGTGAAGTGTTGAAGATTGATACCCGAACGGGTGAGTATGTGTCCAGGGCGAAATCCTAACCGTATGCTATGCGACAACTGATTACCGAAAGAGCTCGAATGTTACACGACATCCGGGCTTTTTTTTATCAACGTGATGTGTTGGAAGTAGAAACGCCGGCGCTTTCTCAAGCGGGGAATACAGACCCGTTCATTGAAAGTTTTCAAGTGAAGTCGCTGGATGGTACACGTTACTTACATACCTCTCCTGAATATCCAATGAAACGATTATTGGTCGCGGGATCAGGTGATATTTACCAGATTTGCAAAGTATGGCGCGCTGGGGAGTCTGGGTATCGCCATAATCCAGAATTTACTATGCTGGAATGGTATCGGTTAGGGTTTACCTATCATCAATTGATAAAAGAAGTCGAAGCATTACTATTCACTGTTTTTCCATCAATACAGAAAAAATCTCATTTTGTCAGTTACCGACAGCTTTTCCTTGAAATTTTGGGTGTTGATCCTCATATAGCTAAGGACTTAGAGCTTCAAGACTGCATGGATCAACATCAACTTGATGTGGAATGTGGGCTAACAGGGTTAGATCATTCTGCAATGCTTGATGTGCTAATGACACATTGCATCGAGCCGACTTTTGCAGAGGATAGTTTAACCGTTGTGTATGATTATCCAGCAGAGCAGAAGTCACTAGCATCACTGAGTAGTGACGAGGTTTCTGTGGCACAACGCTTCGAAGTCTATTTAGGAGCTGTAGAGTTAGGCAATGGCTATCAGGAACAAACCGATGCTGATATCAATACAGATGTTTTAGAATCTGATTGGAAAAAGCGAAAAGCAAAGGGAATGGAAAGCATTCCAGTTGATGAGCATTTTTTAGCTGCGATAAGAGAAGGCTTACCGATGTGTTCTGGTGTAGCTATTGGTCTGGATCGTTTGTTGATGTGTAAACTTAATAAAAAGAATCTGCAAGAAGTTATCAGTTTTCCGTGGACAATGGCATAATGCGCCGCTGTAACTACTCAGCTTACCCACTATTTCGTGCAATAGCTGCGTTGAAAGTGCTCAAGTATATCTATACATTTCGTGCTTTCGCCTTGCTCTAGCACAAACTAGTGGGCAATCTGAGCAGTTATTAATTAATTTGTTTGACGTTAATGGAGAAAAAAACGTGGGATTATTTATATCAAATGCACATGCTGAAGGCGCATCACAAGGTGGTGGTGATCCTTTGCAACTAGTGATTATGGTGGCAATATTTTTTGCCATTATGTACTTTATGATTATCCGTCCTCAACAGAAGCGTGCAAAAGAGCATAGAGCTTTGTTAGGTGGAATGTCTAAAGGTGATGAGGTTGTTACTAGTGGTGGCATATTAGGGAAAGTAACTAATATTGGTGAGAATTTTATTGAAATGAAAGTTTCAGAAGGTAGCACCTTGAAAATTCAGAAACATGCTATCGCTAATGTGATGCCGAAAGGAACCATGAAAAGCCTTTAGTAAGTGCTTTTTTAACAAAGTAAATGGACTAATCACTGTAGGCCTGATCAAGCGAAGCGGATCAGGCATGACTGGCTTTATTAATGGGTCTGGCCTTGTTGTGGACATATGGCTGATCCGCTAACGCTTGATCAGGCCTACAAGTGTTAATACTTAGTCCGAAAATAAGAAAGAAAAGAATAATAATTATTGTTGGTAAAAAATATGAATCGATATCCTCTCTGGAAGTATATATTGATTGGCGCTGTAGCGTTTTTCGGTTTTATTTATGCTTCTCCTATTTTATTCCCCTCTGATCATGCAGTACAAATCACTGCGGTTGGTAAAAATGTGATTACCGAGGATGTTCTGAGTAAAACCAGAACAGCACTATCTTCACAGAACATTCTAAGTAAAAGCATCGTTATTGAAGGCGATAAAATAATGGCGCGTTTCCACGATTCTGACTCCCAATTAAAAGCCGCGAAACAGCTTCGTGAAACGCTTAGCGAAGAGAACTTCACTACCGCGTTGAATCTAGCTCCGACTACTCCGGACTGGCTAAGATCATTGGGTGCAAAGCCTATGTATATGGGGCTTGATTTACGTGGTGGTGTGCACTTTCTGATGCAAGTGGATATGGAAGCCGCGCTTGAAAAGGCGGTGAATAACTACAAAGATAGCTTCCGCGATACATTGATCAAAAAGAAAATCCGCTATTTAGGGGTAGTGACAAAAGATGGCCGTATTGAAGTGGTTTTTAAAGATGCAGCCTCTCTAGAAAAAGGGCAGGCAGAAATTGCAAAAACCGCACTGGGCGAATTGGACTTTAGCGTTGAGGAAGGTGGTAAAGGTGTAACCTTAGTTGTCAACATGAAAGAAAGCACAATTGCTGAGAAAAAGCGATTTGCCCTTAAACAAAATATTACTACCTTGCGTAACCGGGTGAATGAGCTAGGTGTTTCCGAGCCTATTATTCAGCAACAAGGTCTGGAACGAATCATCGTTCAATTGCCGGGCATACAGGATACGGCACGCGCCAAAGAGATACTTGGAGCAACCGCAACGCTTGAGTATCGCAAGGTTGACACGGAACATTCTGCCATTGAAGCGCGGAACACGGGTCGAATCCCAAGAGGTATGGTGTTATATAATGATACAGAAGGTAATCCTGTACTATTACATCGCAAGATTATTATAGCGGGTGATCAGATTACCAGTGCAGCAGCTGGGTTTGATAGCAACTCTAATAGCCCCTCTGTTTCGTTACGGCTTGATGGCAAAGGTGCAAAGCGGATGTTCGAATTCACCTCGCAAAATGTTGGTCAGCCAATGGGCGTAGTGTTTATTGAAACAAAAATCAGAAGTGTCACCGAAAATGGTGTGGTTAAAAAGAAAAAAGTCACTCGAAAGAAAGTGATCAATGTCGCTAGTATATTAGAGCCTTTCGGCCCGAGTTTCCAGACAACAGGTTTGGACTCTGCACAAGAAGCTCACAACCTTGCACTGTTACTAAGAGCAGGTGCATTGGCAGCTCCTGTCTATATTGTAGAAGAGCGTACTGTAGGCCCAAGTCTTGGACAAGCTAATATAGATGCTGGTTTCAAGTCAGTAATGTTGGGTTTTGTCCTAGTACTCATCTTTATGGCGGTTTACTACAAGGTATTTGGTCTGGTGGCTAATATGGCACTGGCGTTAAATCTTGTTCTTATAGTTGCAGTCTTATCTATCATGCAAGCTACGTTAACGCTGCCAGGTATCGCCGGTATCGTATTGACAGTGGGTATGGCGGTTGATGCCAATGTGTTGATTTATGAACGGATCAAGGAAGAGTTGCGCAATGGGCTAACACCACATGCCGCCATTAATTCGGGTTATGAAAAAGCACTGTCTACCATCGCCGATGCGAATATTACGACGTTAATTGCGGCAACCGTGCTGTACGCTTTTGGTACAGGGCCTATTAAAGGCTTTGCTATTACCTTGGCGATTGGAATTTTGTCTTCCATGTTTACCGCGATCATGGGTACGCGCTCTATTATTAATCTGATTTACGGTAAACGTAAAAACATCAAACTAGCTATATAAAGCAGCAACAGGAACAAGTTATGAATAATAAAAGAAAAGACATTAACTTCATGGGCGTTGGCCGGATAGCCATTATATTTTCTGCTTTACTCATTGTGATTTCTATAGCTTCGTTGATCTTTCGTGGTCTGGAACTAGGCGTTGATTTTACTGGGGGAACGGTAATGGAGCTCTCTTACCCCGGCGCTGTGGAACCGACTGAGATTAAACAGATACTCGTTAAGCAAGGTTATGGTGATCTAACGGTTCAGCACTTCGGTTCAGTTGAAAAGATATTGTTAAGAATGGCTCCGCAGAAGACAAAAACAGATTTGAAGTCGGGTGCTGTCGATGCAAATTCTCAATTGAGTAATGATGTATTAAAAACTTTGCAGGCACAAACTCCTGGTATCACCATGGATCGAGTGGAATTTGTAGGGCCTCAAATTGGTGAGGAACTTCGTGAACAGGGTGGTTTAGCCATGCTGTATGCACTCATTGGTATCTTGATTTATGTGGCACTGCGTTTTGAATTTCGTTTCTCGGTAGGGGCGATTATAGCGTTGGTGCATGACGTAGTAATTACCTTGGGATTCTTCTCCATTACGCGGATGGAATTCGATTTAACGGTGTTAGCGGCAATTTTGGCTATAATAGGGTATTCATTAAATGACACGATTGTCGTATTTGACCGTATTAGAGAAAATTTTAGACTGTTGCGGAAAAAGGATCCACAACAAGTGATCAACTCTTCTGTTAACATGACATTAAGTCGAACCATTGTGACCTCGATAACGACGCTCATTGTATTAATAGCACTGTTTGTGCTGGGTGGTGAGTCTGTCCATGCCTTTGCAGTAGCAATGATTGTGGGGGTAATTGTCGGCACGTATTCTTCGATTTATGTAGCAAGTACATCATTATTGATGATGGGTATCACCAAGGAAGCATTGCTGCCTCCAGAGAAGGATGAAGCAGATGAAGTAGCAGAAACGCCTTAGATATTTACCTAGGAGCTTGTCCGAGAACAGTGAGCCTACTGCGGAAAAGCTGAATTTGGCTATATTTTCCCTCAATTTGCGTTAAATAGAATGACTATTCGCCTTAAATTGATGAAAAATCTAGCTCAAATCAGCTTTCCCTCGCTACGGCTCATGTTCTCGGACAGGCTCCTAGGATGATGCATTATAATAAACGGGCAAATTAATAATTACCACTAGTGAGTTATGTATGAGTTTGGAAAAAAATGGATTTACGTTGCTATTAGCAACTTTGTTATCAATATCGTTAAGTAACCCTGTATCAGCGGAAGATAAACTAGGCATAAATGTTAGCCCTCCCCAAAAAATGGCATCGTCCATCCCCTTCATGGATATCTTCAAAATTTCTACAGGTTGGGTAACATCCTGTGAATTTGATTGGCAACGCAACCGTCCTATAGACCCCGGCTGTTCTCGTAAAAACTCATTTAATACCAAAGAAAAAGATAAGGTTCATCTTGATGCCAATGGTTGGGTACGCTCGTTACCCGCTCAGAATGCAGCAGAGATATACACCTCGGTTTCTAGTTTGTGGACACTGCCCAAAAGCTTCCCTACAGGTGATTATGTGGTGTTCTACGAAGGCCAGGGGGAGATGGCGGTACGGGGTGATGTAACGGTTAATAGAGAATCTCCGGGGCGCATAGAGTTTCATTTAAACTCGACCAAGCGAAACCTTCGTTTGCATATTACCAAGACTTCGCGTAATTACATTCGCAATATTCGCGTTATTCCGAAACAGTACGAAGCATCTTATCGTTCAAAAGTTTTTAACCCAAAATACATCAATAAGATAACACCCTTTCAGGTGTTACGTTTTATGCCTTGGATGCAAACGGTGTATCAGCAGGAAGTGAGCTGGAATACCCGTGCAAAGCCGACAACGGCACATTACACCTCTAGGACGGGTGTGCCTATTGAGACGATGATTGATCTGGCTAACCAGACTCATTCAGCGCCTTGGCTTAATATCCCGCATAAGGCTGATAACGCGTATATCCAGAACTTTGCTAATCTAGTCAAAGCAAGATTACACCCCAGTAGGAAAGTCTATATAGAGCTATCCAATGAAGTCTGGAATGGATTGTATACAGCAACACACTATGCACATGCTCAGGCTAGACTATTATGGCCTCGCGCCTACCCAAAAATGAACCCTGGTACTAGAAAATTGCTGATGGCGATTAACTGGTATGGCAAGCGCAGTACAGAAATGTGTGATATCTGGAAACGCAGCTTTGGTGGTCAGAAAAACAGAGTTATTTGTGTATTGTCAACTTACGCTTCATCACAGCGTTTCGGTCGGGAGCTGCTGGATTGTCCGCTGTGGAAAAAAGGTGAATGTGGTCGTAAGGCAGATGCCTTTGCAGTGGGGCCTTATTTTGGCGATTATATGGCACGTATCGAAAATAGAAATACCATTAATGCCTGGGCAAACCAAGGTGATGGAGGTATGAACAGCATCTTCAGAGAAATTTTCCAAGGTGGTTTGATTAAGGACAAATACCCTGGCGGCGCGATCGCACGGTCGGTAGAAGTACGCATCAAGCCAAATGTAGCATTAGCTAAAGAATATGGTTTACCTTTGATAGCCTACGAAGGTGGGCAACATTTACTGCGTGTAGATCACCCTCATACACTTAACATTAAAAAAAAACTAGATATGTTTGTACGAGCTAACCGTGATCCTAGAATGAAACAGGCTTACACGCGTTACTTGCAGGCATGGCGTCAAAATGGAGGGAAATTAATGGTGCCTTTCTATGGTATTGGTGAAACGGATTCACGGAACTTCTTTAGTATGCTAGAGCATGTTGGGCAACCAACTTCTGCGAAATATCAGGCTTTCATGCAGTATTTGCGTTAAAAATACCTCTGATTAAGCTAGCACTCCAGCAAACCTATTGTTTGGAGTGCTAGTAGCCCCATCTTTTTACCGTAAAACATCATCTAATGTTTCAATCTATCTATTTGATAGTTCAAGCCTATAATATGTGTTTTATAGGCCTATAAAATATTTTAATTGTTTCTTTCTTGATATTCATCACTTTATTCTGTACTTTTAACGTATCTTGAGCAGTTATATCTATTACTGCTTTATTAGAAGACGGGTAAGCATGGACGCTATATTACAACAAAGAGGACCAGCGAACACAATAATAAGATCACACCGAGGAAGCAGGAAAAACTTGCCATATTGTTCAGTCACAGTTAAAAAAAGAAACAATAGCCCGGTAAATTGTACATATCCTTAAATATGAGCGTGAAAGGGTTAAATGGTAAAATCTATTAACTTTGCGGAAGCAAGGCATCTAGTTGCTAGGAGTGGTTTAGGTGTTGAGTGGAAGCAAATCAAAAATCTGCAAGGGCGGAGTCGGCAACAGGCGGTTGAAATAGTATTGCGACCGAAAACTTCCTTACCTCCTGCACCATCTAAGATGGCATCCTGGCGTGTTCGTACCAGCATGTATGAATCAAAAAATCCCCAGCATAAAATGAAAATGCACCAGATGACTCAGATTGAGGGTGCTCGATTGAAGCGCTGGTGGATTGCTCATATGCTAAAAACCCAATCCCCTATTGTTGAGAAAATGACCTTGTTTTGGCACGGCCATTTTACTTCTTCCCTGGACAAGGTGGAGCAGCCTAGCCTTCTTTATAAACAGAACAAAATGCTACGTCGTCACTCGCTAGGTAATTTTGCGACCATACTTAAGACTGTTGCCAAAGACCCTGCTATGTCTGTCTATTTGGACGGGCAACTTAATGAAAAAAACAACCCCAATGAAAACTTTGCCAGAGAGCTGCTGGAGTTATTTACACTAGGGCACGGGCACTATTCAGAATCAGATGTAAAGAATGTTGCTAGAGCCTTTACAGGTTCAACGGTAGATCGTTTTCAGGAAACCTATGCTTTTAAGCAGGCAGACCACGATCGTGTACCAAAAAGTGTTCTAGGTAAGCGAGTCAATACAGCTGATGATGTGATTCGTGTGTTGCTTGAGCACCCCCGCACAGCGATGACAATAGCCGAAAAGTTTTGGGGTTTGTTTATTAGCGACGCAGAACCTGATCAGCAAGTAATAACATTTTGGGCTAAAAAGTTTAGAAATTCCCGTTACGATATTAAAACCTTACTCCGTGAAGTGTTCAATAGTGATGTTTTCTGGAGTGATGAATATAAAGGTACGGTGACCAAATCACCGGTTGATCTGGTTATTGGTAGCTTGAGAACCATCCCTTCACAGCTATTTTCCCACCAAGACGTGCAAGGAATATTAAGGCTACTAGGGCAGGATTTATTTGATCCTGCCAATGTGAAGGGCTGGAAAAGTGGTTCAGACTGGATTGATGCTGAAACTATTATGATTCGCTCATCAATGGTCAATAAGCTGACGGGTGCAAACCTTAACGAGAAGGTTAATGCAGGTACTCAATATCCAGATGCCTCGCCTGAACAATACCGACAATGGTTGTTACCTCAAAAGCCAATAAGCCCACCACCCAAAAAGCCCGGTAAAGTACGACTTGTGCGGACTCTGGCTTTAGATCCTTTGTATCAGTTAATGTAAATGATGTAGACCTCCCTAATTATGAATAGACGTGAATTTACGCAACTCTCCGCGTTACTACCTTTTGCGGGCATGTTTCCAAGTCTGACTATGGCAGACACTGCTGAAAAAGCAGCACAAATGCAAGCATCATCTAAAGCACCAACGACCCCAACAGCGATTGATGGCAAGCGAATTTTAGTGCTGGTTGAATTGGCAGGGGGGAACGATGGTTTAAATACTTTGATACCTCTAAGCAACATGGCTCAGTATAAGAAGCTAAGGCCCACACTGGCACAAAAAAAATCAATAGATATTGGTGGTGGAGTGGGTATGCATATGGCTTTGGAAAAATTATTCCCGCTTTGGGAAAAAGGTCAACTGAGCTGGATACAAAGTGTGGGTTATCCTACCCCTGACCGTTCACATTTTCGCTCTAAAGATATATGGGAAACGGCCTCTAGTTCTGATCAACAACGCACAGATGGTTGGTTGTCATTGGCATTGCCTAAGAAAGAAAAAGGCTTACAAGGGATTGTTGTAGGTTCGGGTTTAGGTCCTATGACGGGTAAAGACTGTCGCGCTGTTGCCATGCGTGATCCTCGCACTTTTTTGGCACAGGCTGATCTTGTGGGGCGGGTTGATCATAAAACGACAAACCCTTCTTTAGCTCATGTAATAGATGTACAACAACAAGTGCATGGAGCTAAGAACCTATTGAATCGTAGTGCGCGTGTACGCTACATGGATCAATATTTCCGTCCAAGTAATTTTAATAATGACTTGAAATCAGTTGCAAAAATGATCGTTGGTGGTGCGGATGTTACGGTATATAAAGTCACCTTGCCCGGTTTTGACACACATGCGGATCAAGCAGTAATACATCAGAATCAGCTAAGTTATCTGGCAGAGGGTTTGCATTCGTTCTCAACCGCTATGAAAGCTTCCAGAATGTGGGATAACGTGATGGTTATGACCTATTCGGAGTTTGGACGTAGTGCTAAAGAAAACTTGAGTGGAGGCACTGATCACGGTACTGCTGCACCACATATTGTCATGGGTGGAAAAGTGAAAGGTGGTCAGTTATATGGTGATCACGCTGATTTAAACAACCTGAATAGTGAAGGTGATTTAAACTATTCAACTGACTTTAGAGCTATCTATGCCACCGTAGCGCAAAACTGGTGGGGGCAAGAAAACCCGTGGGAACAACATACGCCATTAGATTTTATCTGACTGGATACTCTTCGTCTGATGAATCTAACTATGGGTGGTTTCTTTGCTACTCTAGTAGAACCTACAAAATACATAGCAGCCAAACCCAAATAACCCATCTGTTCTGAATGCTGTAGTCACGTAATTACTCAATTAATAATAAAAAAATAAGCAGAGTCTAGAGTTCTGAATGTAACAAAAACTTTAAGCTCAAGATATTCTGCTAAGAGTGAAAACCATGAACCCAATAAGTTTTACCGAAGCTAGGCATCTATTGTCGCGCACAGGTATGGGGGTAGAATGGAGTGTCATCCAGCAGCTAGTTGGGAAATCCACCCGCAGTGAAGCCGTTGATAAGCTGATACAAACCTATTCTCCTCAGACCAAAAATCCGCCACGGCTAACGCCTTTACATAAAATGGATCGTTTGACTCAGTCTGGTGCACGAGGAAAAAAACTCATGCATACCGTAATGATGCGCGAAAATGATGTGTTAAAAAATTGGTGGGTCAAGCAAATGCTAACCACGACTTCACCCTTAACCGAACGCATGACACTGTTTTGGCACAACCATTTCACTTCTTCACTGGCGACAGTAAAACGTCCCCAGCTTTTATTAAATCAGAATAAAGTACTACGTCAGTACGGTATGGGCAACTTTGCCATTATGCTGATGTATCTGACTAGCGATCCTGCGATGTTGTTATATCTAGATGGCGATAAAAATGTTGCGGGTAGTCCCAACGAAAATTTTGCACGAGAACTGTTAGAGCTGTTTACACTGGGTCATGGGCATTATACCGAAGCTGATGTAAAAGCAGCTGCGCTAGCATTTACTGGCTGGGGAGTTGATCGCCAGAGCGGAAAGTTTATATTCAAGTCGGAACTTCATGATGGTAGATATGTACGTTTTATGGGAGAAAGTGGCAGTTTTAACGGTAATGACATCCTTAAAATAATCCTCAAAAAACCCCGTACAGCAGAACATATAGCAGAAAAATTCTGGAAAGCCTTTGTCAATCTGGAGCGTCCAGATCCACGCGTTATTCGTCAGTGGGGAAATATCTTTCGGGATTCTAGTTATGAGATTAGTGCCTTATTCAAAACTGTATTAAACAGTGATGTATTTTGGGCGAAAGAAAATCGCGGTGCATTAATAAAATCACCTATTGAGCTAATCGTTGGAACGATGCGTACCTTTCCGCATCGTTCATTGTCTGTAAAAGAGATTATGCATACCAGCCGAATTCTAGGTCAGGATTTGTTTGACCCGCCCAACGTCAAAGGCTGGGAAGGTGGAAAAGACTGGATATCTACACAAAGCCTGTTAGTCCGCACCTCGTTACAGCGAAAAATGTCGCATGATGCCAATATAAAAGCCATGTCTCGACACTTCCCTAAAGAGTCGCAAGAAATGATGCAAGATTGGCTATTGCCGCATGTCCCTGTATTGCCAAAACCCCATAGAAAAGGCGAGCTATGGTATGTACAGAACCTGATGTTTGACCCTAGTTATCAGTTAGCCTAAATATTTAGGTAGGGTGGGTGAAACCCACCAGATATAGCACCAAAGATAATCCTAAAAAACCCAGCTGAAACTACTGCGAAGGTCTATAGCACTGAAGATAAAGGTTTTCTGGAAAATTTTTATCTTCAGCACTCTAGTCATTCTCGCTACGTTTCAACTGAGTATTTAGGATAATAGTCTCCAATAAAAAAATAAAAAACGGAAGACCCCAATGAAAAGAAGAGAGTTTTTAAAGCTGACAGCAGCCCTGTCAGCCGCGAGTGTCGCACCTGGTGCGTTAGCCATGAATAGCGCTATAGCAACTACTAATAGCAAAGTAGTCGTATTGGTACATTTAGCAGGAGGCAATGATGGCCTCAATACTTTAGTGCCTTATACTGATCCTGCATATTACGCTTTGCGCCCTAAGTTGGCTATTCCAGCAGACAAGGTTATTCCGCTGGACAAGAAAATGTCAATGCATCCATCATTAGGTGTATTAAAATCCTACTGGGATAAAGGGGAAATGGCGTGGTTACAAGGTCTTGGGTATGAGCAACCTGACCGATCACATTTTCGTTCCACAGATATATGGGAATCTGCATCTAGCAGTAATGAACACAGCAACGCGGGATGGTTATCTCAAGTTCTGCCACAAATAACGGATGGTTTGCATGGCATCGTGCTAGGGCAGGGAATAGGCCCTTTAGCCGGTTCAAAACTGAATGCCGTAGAAATGGAAAATCCAAAAACATTTCTGAATCAGGCTAAGCTAATTAATGACATGAGTTATGCGCATTCAAATGTTACCTCAATGCGCCATATCTTGGCTGTGCAAAATCAGCTTTATTCAACGGCCGCAGAATTATCACAGAAACTAAGAAGACGAGTATCTGTAAAAGCACACTTTCCGAAAACACCTTTCGGTCATCAAATGCAGTCCATCGCAGAGATGATTGTGAGTGGTGTAGATTCCCCTGTATACAAAGCAAAACTAGCAGGCTTTGATACTCATGCAGGACAATTAAACAGTCACAAAAATAGTCTTTATCATCTATCAGGAGTGTTACAAGCCTTCGCAGAATCCATGAAAAGAGCAGGACGCTGGAACGATGTAGTACTGATGACCTACTCAGAATTTGGTCGTAGAGCCAAAGAAAACCGCAGCGGTGGAACTGACCATGGCAAAGCCTCAGCCCATCTGATCATGGGAGGAAGAGTGAACGGAGGGCTATACGGACAATCCCCTGACCTCAATAACCTGGATAATGGAGATGTAGGTTATAGTACCGACTTCAAGGCGGTTTATGGTTCTTTAGCCAGACGCTGGTGGAATGTAAATAATCCTTGGCAAACACATGGTGAGATTCCCTTTGTATAAGTAGCGGTCGGCTGATTGCAGATAATTAATCTGATATTTTCGATATTTATTGCAGCGATTAGTCGCAAAGTAGAAAAAAAAAGAATAGTATTTGTAACAGTACTGGTTTACTAATTAGTTAGCATCCAGAAAGCACTTAAACTCCCTCCACCTAGCAAGGGGAAGGTGTCGCAAAAGCCATGATGGTAGGTTGTGGGTGACGAAGGAACCCCAAC
>CAZDMX010000010.1:0-9440 GCA_964506085.1 uncultured Thiothrix sp.
CGAAATTACAGCAGTTCAAGCGCCGAGTGGTATACGCGAGTATGAGATTGTTGAAGTCGAATATAAGTAATAAAAAAGCAATAGGATGGGTAAGTTTATTTCGTCAAATCACCTTTAAGGTTTAAAAAAATAAATTGGATTGATCTGAAATGTAAATTTACGCGTTATATTTGTTAGGACACGCATCATGTGTGTCAGAACTTTCAGGATTAACAAAATGCCGGTTTACGAAAAAGAAGATGGTTCACAAATTAGAGTAGCGGTATCTGTTGGTGGGAAATTGCGCCAAAAATATTTTCACCCTAAAACTGAAGGCAAGCTAATAAGTGACCGCGAGAAGGCTCGTGCTATTGCAGCGGAATGGAAATTTGAAGCTAATATTATCGCTGCCCAGAAAAATAGAGAACGCGGTGAAAAACGAAGAAGTTCTGCCTATGTAACGGGTGTCGGTGGAATAAAAATGAAGTTTTTGGTGAATACTAAAAAACGCCCGAAGCGTGGCGCAAAAACCAAACGTAAAAGAAAAATAAGCTATTACACACCTGCTTTTGTGGTTTCGGGTAGTCAGGAAGGCAAGCTGTATTGCAAGAATTTTAATATTAAAACTCAGGGTTTCGATATGGCATGGTTCAATGCGGTGTGCTATCTATGCTCTATCAAAAATATCAGTAGTCTGGATCATTTGCTTAAGAAAAAACCTCCTGTTGAGCAATTTAAAGTCATTATTGACTGGCAACGCAAACTTGGGCATAAAATCCCGGAAGAACGTCTTCCAGATGAGCTATTGGCTCTTGGTATCCTATCTGAATAATTCCCTCTGAATAAAAAGCAGTATTTCTCTTTGTTTATAGCGTCTTTCTTAACCTGCTTGTGTTATTTCTAATAAAGCGTTATAACGCAAGCTCCCATATTCTAGTAGTAGCGATGAATAATAATGTTTCAAACATCACTGAATTCCAATTCCATTCCCCTCGTCCCAGTTTACACTGATCAGCTTGAAGATTGGCTTGCGAGCCAAGATAACAACACGCGCAACTGGCTTGAACAAAATGAATTCTTCGCAAAAGAATCACAATTTTGTGCCATTCCGGATGCTAATAATAAGATCGCGAAAATTGTTTTCGGCATAACGGGTGATGATGAACATATACGTTGGGCGCTTGGAAATATTTCGGCCGTATTGCCAGCAGGCAACTATTATCTTGAGGGTGACTTGAGAGAAGATGAAATTGAATCTATGGCTATCGGTTGGGCTTTAGGTCAATACAGTTTTGATATGACATCAAAGCAAGAAGTTAAATCTTATGCGTTGTTATACATCAAAAATATTGAGCCTGTTTTAGCGGTAGTTGATGCTATTACTTTGGTTAGAGATTTAATTAATACAGCGCCTAACCGCATGATGCCAAAAAACTTATCAAAGGCAACAGCGGAACTTGCTAGCCAATTTGGCGCGGAGTTTAGTGAGGTGACAGATGAAGGAGCTTTACAGACCAGTTATCCAGCGGTTTACGCGGTAGGCAAGGCAAGTGAACACCGCCCAAGACTTATTAAACTAACTTGGGGCAATGCTGATTTTCCACACCTATGTTTGGTTGGCAAAGGTGTCTGTTTTGATACAGGTGGTCTGGATTTAAAGCCTTCTAAATTTATGCGTAATATGAAAAAAGACATGGGTGGTGGTGCGCATGTGCTGGGCTTGGCAAGCTTGATAATGGCGATAGATTTACCGGTAAGATTGACCGTATTAATTCCGGCTGTAGATAACGCGGTGTCAGGAAATGCCTTCCGCCCTGGAGATGTCATCAATACACGTTCAGGTAAAACCGTTGAAATAGACAATACTGATGCAGAAGGTCGGTTGGTGCTGTGTGATGCCCTCTCTGAGGTTGCTGCATTAAAGCCCGAACTGATTATTGATTTTGCCACCTTGACTGGAGCGGCTAGAGTCGCTCTAGGTACGGAGGTTCCAGTGTTTTTTAGTAATTCATCATTTTTGGCGACGGAATTGGCAAATGCGAGTGATTTCGCTGGCGAACCTATGTGGCAACTACCCTTGCACAAGCCCTACAGATCGCAACTGAATAGTTCTATTGCAGATTTGATGAACAGCTCTCCAGAGGGATATGCGGGTGCGATTACCGCTGCACTGTATTTAAATGAATTTGTACCTGAAAATATTCCGTGGCTACATGTCGATATGATGGCCTGGAATACACGACCCAGAGCAGGACGACCCCAAGGAGGAGAGGCTATGGGGCTGTTTGCTGTTTTTCAGTTTCTATATACGAAGTTTATGGATAGCAGCGCAACATAAGGGAGACTCTTGTATCTATTAGCCTCTTGTACCTATCAATAGGTTCGAATAAATATGATGGAGTCGCGTAATGCGTCCATTTATCTCTTTTTCCCTTACTTTAATAATGAGAGATTTGTTATTTATCCTGGTGTTTTGTAATAATGAAGGCTTCCATCAAATGATTGACGGCGACCTTAATGTTATTGATGCAATCCCCTGCTAAATCAGCTACAAAGCAAGTGAAGTTGTCTACATCGGATAACCCTACATTGGCTAACAATGTATTCACACCTGAACGTAAGCGTAAACGTAAACTAAAGCACGCCTTCAAGTATCAGCCTCTGCACAGTTTTCAAAAAAACTTAGACAATACATCTGAAATAACACCACTTCATCAGTTAGCCAATGAGCACCCCAGAAGAATAGCAACATTTTTTAAAAACAAACTGGCCATGTTATTACGCTGGAAATGGCTCATTATGTTAACAACATTAATGATCAGTTTGATCTGGGTTGTCACCTATCTTCTAATGAAGCCAATAAATATAACGATTGGTACCGTATTACTTGCGGGTATGCTATCAGGGTTGTTTATTGGCAGTATTATAGCTTCCTTACATGAGTGGCGAGATAGTCTGTTAGTCAGTAGTGATGAATTGACTGATAGTACGGGTTACCCCGTTATAGGGGTGATTCCTGAAGTTAAACATGGCGAACAGTATCTGGCTAAGGAGATAGTAAGTAAGCCTTATTCTCGCATAGCTGAGGCTTATAGATTAACAGCGACTATGCTGTTACATGGAAAGCAATACTCGGATAAGAACAGGGTGATGCTGGTTACCAGCATAAACGTAGGGGAAGGTAAATCGGTCAGTGCTAGTAATTTGGCATTAAGTTTTGCAGACTTAGGTACAAAAGTATTACTAGTTGATGCAGATATGCGTATGCCATCGGTGCATTTTAAATTGGGAATCCAAAATAAACCTGGGCTGATTAACTATCTATTGGGAAAAGAACAGTTGTCTGAAATTACTCAGCACGTCCCCTCAATGCCGGGTTTGTTTGTGATTACAGCAGGTTCTGCATTGGACTTTTCACCCCTAAACCTTTTATCTCACAATAGGATGACTTCGTTTCTAAATAGTGCAAAAAAGTATTTTGACTATGTCATTATTGATGCACCTCCTATAAGAGGGTTCGCAGATACCTTGTTGTTACATTCAATGGCAAACTCTACCATTGTGGTAGTGTCTGAGAAAAAAGCACAAGTAGACGAGGTTAAACGACACCTTAGATCACTGATGCAAGTCAAAGGTTCTATCATTGGCTTACTCAAGATTAGGGCTAAAAAAGATATTGTCGATAGAGATTATTTCAAAAACTATAGTACAGAGTCATTCCATGACAGAATCCGATTTAAGAAAAACCGGAAGCTGAATTTGGGAAATAATAAATAGAAGTAAACTTCCTCTCCCCATTGGAGGGAGCTTTTATCAGTTTTCTATCCTTGAGCAGCCCTGATTAGAGATGGGTTATAAGTTTTAAAAAAGCGTTGTGTTTTTTCGATCCAGTACCCTTATTAATGGTATGCTTCATCCGCTGGTAGGACATATCAGTACTGGATCGTTTTTTTTACTGTTTTCAATGAAGCTGTCTCAGCAGACTAATGAACTACAAACTCTTACTTAAAATATTGCTCATCGGTTTTATTATCTTCGCTGTAGTCGTTACTCTGGGTATTAAATACAATTGGGTAAAATATATACAGCCTGCCTCCGAAACGATTGTTGAACCTTCCTCGTTACCCAATCAAGCTGAAACTAATGATTCAGCATCTAGCGAAACCTCTGAAACCCCGAAACAAAAAATAGAGAATATCGAATTAGTGGATGAAGGCACTATAAGCGGGTCAGCAGAAGAGATGATTCGTAATGACTGTATCCGAGCCAGTAGAAGGGCTGGTGTAACGGATGAAAATATTTTTTCAGTGGTTGATGAGTGCGTTGAAATGTCGAAGAAAACAGAAGTTGTTGAAGTGCTTCCTGTAGACACTCCTACAGATAATAAAGAAGCTATAGATTCAACCATTGATCCTACCGGAGGTGAAGCTTCTAATGGTGTACCTACTATTGAGAACAGTTTAGAGTTAACACGCAAGGCTTGTAAAATTGTAGCAGATGAAGAACATGATTTAAGTATTGTCGAGCGAGAAAAAGTAATTGAACAGTGTGTAAAAGCTAACATGGATGATCAGTAACATTTAGGTCTTTCAAGGATACAATATGAAAAAACCGGTAGTGATTATAGGAATTGGCGAAATAGGCTCTGTTTTCGCAAGAGGGTTTTTACGATCAGGCCACCCTGTATATCCCGTCACAAGACAGATGGATCTTGAGAGTGAAGAAAAAAATATCGCTGATCCAGAGCTGGTTCTGGTTGCCGTGGGCGAAAATGATTTGCAAAACATACTTGCACGTATCCCACAACAATGGCGCTCCAGAATAGCACTGATCCAAAATGAATTACTGCCCACTGACTGGCAACAACACGATTATGTTGATCCCACGGTAATTTCTGTCTGGTTTGAAAAGAAAAAAGGTCAGGATGTCAAAGTGGTTGTTCCTTCTCCGATCTATGGGCCACACGCGCCACTGCTTGCAAAAGCATTGGATGCTTTAGATATTCCTAATCAGGTATTGCAAGATGAAGCGCAGCTATTATTAGAGTTGGTGCGCAAAAATTATTATATTTTAACGACTAATATTGCAGGTTTAAAAACAGCAGGCTCGGTGTCCGAATTATGGAAAAGCCATCAAGACTTTGCCCATTCCGTGAGCAGTGATGTGTATAAAATACAATCTCATCTAACAGGACAATCATTAGATCATGCAAAGCTGATTGATGCGATGGTTGTAGCGTTTGAGGGTGATCCTGATCATCAATGTATGGGTAGGAGTGCGCCTGCTCGTCTTGCGCGGGCATTGCAAATTGCAAAGAATGCCAATATTGAAGTTCCTGTGCTGCAAGGTATTCAAGACAGTATTTAGAGAATAGAATGATCACCACATAGCTGCATGCAACATCTCTACAAAGTCTCTCATGCAACATTGATACCTGCTTTACGATGGAATTCACCCACCAATTTTTCAAACAACCCTCGCCATTATGGGATGAGGTGCTCGCCTTGCGGTTAAGCGTGTTTGTTGAAGAAATGAATGTACCCGTTGAACTGGAAGTAGACGAGTTTGATATCCACGCAACACATCTTTGTCTAAAGAGCAAAAAGAAAATGCTTGGTACTTTAAGGCTTGTCATTCTTGAAAACGCTCAGCATGATACCAAACACATTAAGCTAGGTCGCGTCGCTGTCCATGCTGATTATCGGAGACAGGGGGTTGGTCGCCATATGATGCAATTAGCCATTGATTATGGTAAAAAAGCACATTGCTCAAAAATTATTTTGGGGTCACAGATTTACATTACTAGTTTTTATCAATCACTTGGATTCATTATGCAAGGCGATATTTTTGATGATGCAGGAATCCCCCATATCACAATGTATCTTGATATCTGATGGTTAAGGAGATACCAGAGCAGCAGGCGATCATCGATAAATTCCTTGACGTGCTGTGGTCAGAAAAGGGTTTGAGTAAAAACACCCTGGCTGCCTATGAACGTGATTTACGTACGTTTGGAAATTGGTTGTTTTTGGATCAGTCTCAGCATTCTACTCTGCTAGCGGCCAGCCAATCTGACATTCAGGATTATCTGGCGTGGCGTATAGAGAAAAAAGCAAAAGCTAGTAGTACGGCTAGATTGATTTCCACTTTAAGACGTTTCTACCGCTATTTGATACGCGACGGGCTTATCGACTCGTCTCCTGTTGAGTTAATCGAACCCCCTAAACAGGGCAGATCGTTACCCGAAACACTCACCGAAGATGAGGTGGTTACCTTACTAAATGCCCCGGATTTGCAACTCCCAGAAGGGTTACGCGATAGAGCGATGCTGGAATTGCTCTATGCGACGGGTTTACGAGTCAGTGAATTAATCGGTTTGAAGTTATCTCGATGTTCTTTGCAAAACGGTGTAATAAGAGTTCTCGGTAAAGGCAGTAAAGAACGGTTAGTGCCAATGGGTGATGAAGCCGTTGAATGGCTTCATCGGTATTTAGAAGTAGGACGTTCTCAACAAATGCAGGGCAAAGGTACTTGTGAGGAAGTTTTTGTGACTAATCGAGGTAGCGGAATGACCCGCCAAGCGTTTTGGTATGTGATAAAAAAGCATGCCCTGCATGCGGGTATACGGCGCAAAATTTCTCCACATACTTTACGTCATGCATTTGCGACACATTTATTGAACCATGGGGCTGATTTGCGTGTCGTACAGTTATTATTGGGCCATTCTGATCTTTCTACAACGCAAATCTATACACATGTTGCAACGGCAAGGCTTCAGGAAATACATAAAAAGCACCACCCAAGAGGCTGATATACATTATTTATGAAAATTATAAACATAATAATAGCTGGACTAGCGATACTGTCTTTGCAAAGTCATGCCTTTGAAATACCTGGCATAAACCAAGTTGACTACCAAGGTGAGACAGCATTTACTGATCACAGAAATGAGGTGTTGTTGATTGCAAATGTCATTGATATGGGAGGATCGTCTGTGGGGCTTGGAGCCGACCTATCCATCGAGCAAGTAAAGCAGAATATTGGTCATAAAATTAATGCTAAGCAACCTGATGCTATTGTAAAAACTCCTTTACAAGGAATTTACCAACTCTATTTTGCCAGGCAGGTGTTATATGTAGATGGGACAGGCCGTTTTATGTTTAGAAATGGTCGGCTGGTATCTTCTAACGGCACCAATCTTACCTCTATTGCAGAGTCCAATGCAGCGAAACTTCAGGCCAGCAAAAACCTGAAAATGCTTGCACAAATAGCAGACAGTGAAATGTTAGTGTATTCTGCTGGTTCGGAGCATGGAGCAGAACTTACCTCGATAACTATCCTTACCGATGTGGACTGTTCATTTTGTCAACGCATCCATAGTGAACTATCAACGTATACAAATGCAGGTATTACGGTGAAATATCTGTTTTACCCGCGTGCAGGGCGACAATCAAAGGCATACACTAGCTTTGTTAGTGTATGGTGTAGCGAATCGCCCAAAATAGCACTTGATAAGGTAGAAACTGGACAGCATATACCGATACAGACTTGTGATAATCCAGTGAATAAGCATTTGGAATTGGCAAATGCCTTTGGCTTGATAGGAACGCCCGTCATTTTTTTTCAGGACGGTACAATGATGGTTGGGTATAAGCCCCCGAAACAATTAATAAAACTTGCATTAATGCACTCACAATAGTAACGAGACCTTTACACGAAAGATATGACAGATAAAAATGGCTTGAATTTTCTCGAGCCATCCTTTCATGTAAAGGTCTCATAATAAAATTAGGATATATAATGATTAGAAAATTAATAGCAGTAGCATTACTTGGTAGTATCTCTTTTACCGGTATTAGCTGGGCAGAAGCCACTGCTGAGACTACCAATAACGATAAAATTGCTAATATAAAAAGCCAATTAAAAACAATGTTTGGTGGGGAAGAAGCCGATAAAGTTATAGAAAGCGATTTTCCTGGCCTCTATGAAGTAACTATTGGAACAGAAGTGGTCTACATCTCTGAAGACACACAGTTTCTTTTTTACGGAAATTTAATAGACCGCAAGAATAAAATTGATCTTACTCGTAGAGCAAAAGAAGCAGCAGAACAAGCCTACGCCGTTAAACGCAAAGCTATTATGGATAAGCAAGATCAGACAGCCACTATCGACTTCAAAGCTAAAGATGAAAAATATGTACTCAATATCTTTACCGATATTGATTGTCCATACTGTGTGAAACTACACAATGAAGTCCCAACACTAAATAGTAAAGGTATTACCGTTAAGTATTATCTTTTTCCTCGTGCTGGCATCGACTCACCCTCGTTTAAAAAATCGGTGAGTTCATGGTGTGCTGATAATAAACAAGATGCACTGACTAAGGCAAAGAACCGTGAAGCTATTCCAACTAAGGAATGTAAAAACCCGATAGCCAATCAGTACAAACTAGGACAGGAGATTGGCGTAACAGGAACACCTGCATTAGTGACGGAAGAGGGTGTTTTAATTCCCGGTTATATGCCTGCGAATATACTGATTGCTAGACTACTGGGTGAGAAAAAGAAATAAACTCATAGCATCTCAAGTTAAAAAGGGCGATTTTAAAATCGTCCTTTTTTTTTGCTGAAAATAATTGAATGTTTACTATTATTTCTCTATGAATATTAAAAAGATGATTTCTTGTGGCCTGTCGATTTGTATAGCCTTTTTGGGAATGGCTGCCTATGCGTTTGAAAAAGACTTTCCTCCTTATCCTAAAGGCCAGTTTCCACCTACTTGTAAAATTCATACACTGAAAGCAACTAGTGAAACAGATAGAAATGAAGGTAATTTTAAAAGTACTTATCAGTTCTCTGATCAAACAGAAAAACTGGTTTTACATTTGGATATGAATTATCAAAAAGGTCGTTCGGGCATGTACGTCCATCTAAATAACGCTTCTGGTAAAGCTTATGTGAAACCCGTGAAATTGGGTGGTCATCCCAGCGATATTGGTAAAGTGATATGGGCTTATCTGAATAAAGATAATCGCAAAGATTTGATTATCACGATGAAGAGCGGTGATGGTTATCTATCTGGAGGTAGGCAGAGTGCCACTTTTCTATTATCTAATAATACTGGACATAAAGGGTATAGCGTTCAGCAATTAGCGGTTCATACATTGGAACAGCAAGACTTTTATGACTACTCAACTGACAATAAATGTGAATACTTACATCAGGCTCTCGTTAGTGATGGTAAAGAAACCTACTGGGTTTACAATATTTTACAGTTTCTTGGTGGGAAAATAGTGATAAAGAATCAATTGAGTCGCTATTTCCCAAAATGGATTAAATTAACACCAAAGCCTAACAGTAAAGCTAGTGTGTTAACAAAGGCACAAATAAATAAACTGACTCATGCGTATCAAATGCAAATAGGGAAGTAGTCTTATATCAAATTGTCTATTCGTTGTAATA
>CAZDMX010000010.1:9540-14132 GCA_964506085.1 uncultured Thiothrix sp.
CGTTGTCCCCAGGGAACAGGATGTTTCCCCTTAATCAGCCAGATAGCAGGAAAGTGAGCTTCAAGTACTGGGAATGCTCCATGTCCATCGGTGAAATAGATCAACACATCAGGGGCTTGATCCTGTTGTGCAACCCAGTCAAAAACAGGACAGAAGCTGGTAGTGCCACCACCTTGAAAGGTCTTAGGTAAACTTATCTCTTCCCATGGTTCAAAGACAAAAGGTGCGCCTTCGGTAAGCTCAGAGTCACAGGGTAGCAAGGTGATTCTTGCTCGAACTTGGCCTTTGATGGCGTTGATCTCAGAGACAAACTCATTCATCTCCTTTTTTCCTACCGAGCCACTTACATCAATAGCTATAACAGCATTAACTTGTGAGCTTTTCAGGCTGGGATAAATAGCGGGGTCGCCACGTCTGCTAGAAGGTCGGGTATAACTATAATCATCTTTAGCCGCTGCATTCATGTAGCGTGCCAATAACATGCGCCACGGTAGTTGCGGTTGTAACATCCCCTCAACCAGCCGTTTTAAAATACCGCTTAGTTTTCCAGATTGTTGGGCTTGTTGTGCAGCACCTGCCAGACGTTGTTGCCATTGAACGGTAAGTTCTTCTGCTTCTTTTTGATCTAATGGAGGAGGGGGAGGTGCACCACCAGCAGATTCGTCAAATTCCTGTTTTCCACTGTTGCCTTCAGAAGATTGCTCAGTATCTGAGGAACCATTTCCAGAGTTTTCTTGTTCGGGCGGGGTAGCTGGTGGGTCACTCTTACCCTTCCCGTCATTAGAATTATCCAGCGGATTATCGCTGCTATCTTGCCCACCTTCACTAAACTGATCTTCCTTGTCATAAAGATGCTGATCCAGCGTGTCGCTCATATCGTTATCGGCAATAAGGGGATAGATTTCCTCAGCACTCATATCTTCGTACTCACGCATGAGTAGTGAGCCTGCGGGTGGCATTAGGCCTTCTGCAACAAGAATAGGATTGATAGCGTAGTCACAAGCCAGATCCCAACGATGTTTGACGCGATGCTGGCGACGTGAAAAGTGTGATAAAGCACAATGTAAGGCTTCATGAGCCAGAATAAATTGTGTTTCGGAAGGTTTTAGTGCAGCGATAAATTCTGCGTTGTAATAAAAGGTCTTTGCGTCTGTTCCTGTTGTTGCACACCAAGCGGGGTCAGCATGCTGAAGTGGCAAGCGCAGTACAAGCGCACCTAAAAAAGGCTTGTCTAAAATAAGTTTGGTGCGCGCAGCCATCAATTTGTTTTCGATAACTGAAATGTCGATAGGGTCACTCATTGTTGTTGTCACACCCTTCTAGTCGTAGAGCATAATATCACCAATGGCTTTTGCCCATTGTCCAAATTCTTCGATGGCAAACACATCATCACCAATGGCTCGCAGCATATCGGAGACTAGCATGACACCCATTTCTTTAGTGCGAAACACCTTCGCATAGTTAAGAATGTGTGCGTAAGTTTGTGGGCCTTCATCGGTATCCTTTGCACGAATGGCGCGTCCAACGAGAGCGGCGGCTACCGCATATTGAAGATCAATTTCCTTGGGGGCTTTTACATCCTCACCGCGTAGAATGGCATCAAGGTCTGGCATTTGATCAAGACTATCTACAAATGCTTTTAGCTCAATTCCAGCAGCGGGGCCAACACAAGCCTGCAATGTGCCGAGTAATAGCTCACGATGTCCACTAAATTTCTGTAATGCACGATGCGCGAACTCCCAGGAACGAGGGGAGGGGAAGGCCACCGGATTATGGGCTGGATCAAAATCAAATAGCTGCTCTGGGCGGAAACGTAGAAAAGCTATAATACGTTCATCTATATTGTTTTTATAAGCCCAAGAAACCCAGTCATCAAGGTTTAGCTCAACTTCAAAATGAGAAAAACGATTCGCCAAGGGTGCTGGCATCGTATAACTCACCCCCCGATCACCTTGACGGTTTCCAGCAGCAAAAATAGCCCAGCCATCAGGGACTTTGTATTCCCCCAGACGACGATCTAGTATTAATTGATACGCAGCCGCAGAGACACTAGGAACAGCAGAGGTTATTTCATCCAGAAATAGAATTCCTGCTTCCCCATGTCGTTCAGAGTTAGGTAACATAGCGGGTGTTGCCCACTCCACTAAATTATTATTGCGGAATGGAATGCCACGCAGATCACTGGGCTCCATTTGTGACAAGCGGATATCAATCACCGGAATATCGTTGCGCGTTCCAATTTGGTTGATGATATCTGATTTGCCAATGCCCGGAGGCCCCCAAAGCATGACAGGTGTGTGATGGCCATTTTTTGCCCCAAGAAACTCTTGATCCAGTATGGTGTTGAGATGTGCTGGACGCATATTATATTACCTAATCTCTCGAATAATTATAGATGTGGATAGTAAACGTATTATGAAGGAATTCGCAAGAAACAGTACTGCTAAATTCTTATTAACAATATTGTGCGTGATAACTTCTTATTCCTACGCGGAGAAGCTCACATACCTTGATTTTAGTAAATTTAATCGGGGAATTAATAAAGGAAGTGAAATCAGTTACGCCATTCAGTACCAAGGTAAATCTACTGATAAGCTTTCAGAAGGTCTAAAACCACCCACTGATGATGCATGGGAAGCGCATAGCACAGTAACGACGAGTTTGTTTCCTGTAGTGGCTAGCAGCCCCAAAAAAATTGTTTTTATGATTCGTTCAGATGGACGAGAAAAGGTTCGTTCTATACTTTTTATTACCATTCGCTACTACGATGAACACGGGGTCTTGACTGAAGAATTTACTTATAAAAGAATTGAAGTGCCCTATCGGTGGACGAAAGCTTCGTTTCCCCTAGTTCCAAAAAAGAAAGCAATAAAGTATGCAGAAGTCTGGTTTATTAAATATCAGGATGCTGATAAAACTGGGAAAGTTAATCACCCTGTTTATCTATCAGGTGTTGGAATAAAATAATCGAATTGAGACTACGCCTGTGAGACTCTTTCTGGACGCTAACTAATCATACATATCGCTAACAAGCTGATAATAATATTCTATTAGACAAACTAACGATTAGTTGACCATAATAGTTGTATGTAAGTTGCACAGGGCAGTCACTATTTTTTATTTCTTATCTACAGTGTGTCGTATATCACCTTTGGTTTTAAGTTATCAAGGGGCTGATTGACATGCCTGCTTCCCAACTCTCACTATGTAAATCTGCACTTCCTGCTGGCCATACATTTCAAGGCTACACTATTACTAAAGTCCTTTCCGAGGATGCTTTCAGTATTTCATATCTTGCTATTGAGCTTGCCACTGAGAATATTCAGGGAACGGAAGTTATTCTTGTAGAATATCTGCCTCACTCATTGTCTCAACGAGATCAAGTCAGCTACGATGTTACCCTAAAGAAATTAGAATATGGGCAAGAATATGCACGTGGTTTATCACACTATATAAGTGATGCGGCTGAAATTGTGGGTATCAACCATCCCAATGTAATGAATGTAAGAACATACTTTGAGGCTCATAATACTGCATTTATAGTCACCGATAGCGTCGATGGAATCACTTTAGAAGACTATATGAAAGAGGAGGTGAAAGAGGCAAAAGACACAAAAGATAAACTATTGTCGGAAGAGAAAATACAATCTCTGATCAAACCACTTTTAGATGGGTTGCAGGCGATCCACTTAGCAGACCACATACATGGTGATCTTACACCATCCAGTATTATCATCCGTGATAGTTTAAGTGAGCCTGTAATTACTGGTTTGGGTGATGCAAAACACCTGTTCCGGCATAATAATAACGAAATTACGCTTATTGTATCTCCCGGCTATTCTCCCTATGAACATTATTATACCAATGGTAAACAGGGTGATTGGACAGATATATATGCAATGGGGTGTATTCTCTATCGTCTGGTTAGTGGAATCACTCCGGATTCAGCAGCATCCCGCCTGACAGGCATAGCGGATCACAATAAAGACCCTCTTGTTCCAGCATCGAAAATTGTAGAGAAGATAGGTAATGCTATCTATTCAAAACAATTATTGGCATTTATAGATGATGCCATCGCATTACAAAGTCGTGATAGACCACAGACCATTCGTGAATGGCGAAATGTGTTGAGTATTCATCCGGCAAATACCCATGCTCTCATTAGAGCTGAAGACACGGGTGTTGTGGATACGAGAGGTAAAGGTCTTCATATTCCTGGAGTGTCTGCTGTGATAGAAAACACTTCTGTGGATGAAGCAATAGGGGTGGATTTTGAAATGTTAAGCCAGATTCCCTATTATAAAAAACCTAAAGCAAGACTGAAACATTACGCTCTCATGGCAACGATGGCTACCGCAACGTTGGCGATTCTAATGGGTAGTTACTCCTATTTCAGCCAGCCGAAAGATAAAGGTGAACTCACTTATATTGAAGATATTGATATAGAAGCTATAATCCTGCAAGAGGAAGTGCCAATAGTGCATCCACCTTCCTCTACACAGAGTGAGAAAAATGCTGCTATTTCAACAGGTATGCCGCTTGAGATGTCGTTAGCTCAAGATAAGGTAGCACATGAGTCGCAGCTAGAAACT
>CAZDMX010000011.1:0-9608 GCA_964506085.1 uncultured Thiothrix sp.
ATTTTATTTCTATTGACATGAATAAAGAATAACCCATAATAAGGGTTAAACATATTATGGGTAGTTGCGCTATGACTAATATCACTTTAACTATTGACGACGACATCATTAAAAAAGTTCGTAAAATTGCTATTGATGAAAATAGCACTATGACTGCTATGATTAGAGACTACCTTCAATCTATTGCGGAACGTGAATCACCTGAAAAAGCACGAAAAATTGCCCTACTTGAAAAAAGCTTTACTCATTTAAGCACAGATATGGGTGAACGCACTTGGACTCGGGACGATCTCTATGACTAAGGCTGTTTTTTTTGATACCAATATTTTGGTATATGCCTATGATACGCATGACCCTGTTAAACAAAAAATAGCAAACCACCTCATTCTGGAAAGTATTCATAATCATTGTGGCTGGGTGTCTGTTCAAGTATTTGGTGAGTTTTTTAATGTGGTTACCCGACAAATTAATAACCCTCTAACCAGCGAGGAAGCCAGAGAGGCAATCGATCATTTAACGCTCCTTAATATTACCAAAATGGATATGAAACTTGTTTCTCGCGCTATTGATGCCCATCAAAAATATCAAACGACTTATTGGGATTCACTCATTATTGCAAGTGCAGAAACTGCTAGCTGCTCAACACTATTATCAGAGGACTTTAATACGACCCAAAAGTATTTTGGAATTGTGGCTTCAAACCCTTTCCTGGTTACGTAGCTGCCTCAGCCATACTTGCAAATTTCTATTAAAATCTGTAGGTTGCGGCTTTCTATAAGTTTTAACCTAAAAAACGCAGTTGAACCTAGAATCCTCAGTTGACCGCTTCCAGCCACAATTAAGTAATTGATAAACTGAAAATAAGCGAGAATATCAACCTTACTCTTAGAGTGAAGGCGCTACAGCTTATAGAGCAACCCCATCAAGCTGATTGACTATGTGAAAAAACTCATTAAGGATCAACCATTAATTCCTTTTTTCACTACGCCACTCAGCTTGCTAGAATCACTTTATAAACTGTTCAACTGAGGATTCTAGGTTGAATCAGGAAAGCTATTGATTTCCAACTATCGCAAAACTAATAGTTCTTTGCTGATGCTGTTTGTATACTCCGCTGATCTTTTTCAAGCAGTAAATAGGTACGACGCAATCCTGTCACCCGATTTGCCCAGTTGCGTGCCCATTCACCCGTACCCGTATAGAAATCAAGCCTTGAGTTTCCTTTTATGGCATTCCCTCTATCCTGAGTAAAAAGTAACCGCCATTCATAATCCAGCACATTTCCCTGATGATCTATTCTCGGCACTTCTGCTAGTAACACGGCTCCAAAAGGAATGAAGCTAGTATCCACAGCTACCGTGTGACCTGGGGTAAGCTTCATGCCTGATGCGGTAGAAGCCAGTTTATTTCCGAGAGAAAAGTAAACATACCTTGGGTTGGCTGCAAAAACTTCAGCTATTGACTCTGGATGTTGTTGTAGCCATGCTGTGATAGCACGACGGGACAAATCACCGTTTAGATATCCTTGGCGTTGCATATAAGTAGCTATGCTTTTAAAGTGTTTATCGTTAGAACCTGAATATTGTAGAACTTTTCTCTCACCCTGTTCAAAAACTAGAACACCTGAGCCTTGTATATGAATATAAAATAGGTCTATTGGATCTCTCACCCACGCAATTTCAAGCCCACTGTTATCTAATGCCCCTCTATTGATCTCAGCTCGGCTTAATGTTCTTCTGTTATCACTTGGCTGTCGATATATAGGAAAACGATATTCATAAGAACGACTTTTTCTCGCATCTATTTCTGGCGTGTAATATCCGGTAAACTTTGTTTTATGGCGAGTGTATTTCGACAGGTTTACCAATTCAAAACGGTCACTAAGACTCTCTTGATTATCTAACCATCTCAGTACACCATTTGCCGCATTCAACAACTGACCACTGCTGAGGTTCATCCCCTTATTAGCAAAGCGCCGATGACTTGGGTATTTTTTAAGGTAGCGTATTTGTTGGCTCAAGCCTTCACGTGTCGCACGGTTATTCACCACACAAGAGCTATCCAGTATGCTGAGTTCTTGGCAATTAGCCTGTGGAGAAGAAGGAGAAGAAAATACTGGAGATAGCGACTCTAAATTTGAGCCAACACCCTGTTTTTTCCATAAATCTGATATTTCAACCTGCTCATAACGCGACATCGGCTCTTCTGCGTAATCTTGGGGAAGATATTCTGCACGAATAGAAGTTATCGCTAAGCCAGCCATGAGCATTCCTGCTACATATCGGTTTAACATTCTGACACCCTTTTTTTATTATAGTGATAGCAATACTCTTTTGGGGAAAGTAACGCTATTTGTTATTGGGATGTTCAGTATGCAGGATTATATTTTAGATTTCTTAATGAGCAGATAAAGTGTATTCGTTAATTTTTACTGCTGGACAAAAGCACGACAGCCTGTCATCTCCGCCTTTCAGAGGGTGTCGTAATTAGTAGGTTGTGGGTGACGTAGGAACCCCAACAAAGCTTGTCTCGTTGGGGTTCCTCGTCACCCGCAACCTACATAACCTACTCTTACAATTCCTCTTACACAGGGAATGACCGTGAGGTTTTTAGAGTTTGCGATAGGTATTAACACGATTACGCCAGCCTGCAAGCCAGCGTGATTCATTCCTTTGCGGAGGTGAGTTTCGTACTCTTCGTGCCAGTACACCATAAGCCGCATCGGCAAAGTTATTCAATGCCTGTGGGCCCGGTTGACTTAGGCGCATGGTCTCCAAAACTTGTAACATACCCCAGTTTTGGCCTCTGTAGCCCCCCGTTCGATTCATGCCTTCGCCTTTGAAGTTCACATAATCAATCAAGGGATACCAGCCACCAGGAGTATTCGCTAGCGCATTTATGTTTTGTGCGACACGTTGCTTTAAATGATTTGGAGTAGCCTTAACAAATTTTTGCATAGCTCTTTTACTGCGCTCAACAATATATTCTGCTTGTAGACCACGGGTTTGATACAAATAGTTGATTAACTCTTGCACTTGAGTCGTGTGTTTAACACGCTCTAACTCTTGCTTTGTATACCATGGAGCGCCTCGTGCTACTGCAAACCGCACCCATGCAGGAGGTGGTGCTCCTCGATTTGACATGAAATTGATTAAACCAGGAAATGTATTACCAAAACGCTGCGCCCTACCGGGTGGATACCAGGTAAAGTGCCCAATACCCATAGCTGCAAAATCTTCGCCTACATTCCAGTGAACCAGCTTGTTTCTGTCGCCACCCGCTTCATTGATAAAAATCTTTTCACCAATTCTACGCATTTCCGCAGCATTCGGCCCTGTGGAGGGTGTTGTTGGGGTAGTTACGCCACCACCTGCCTCTGGAATATGCCCACCTGCTTCTGGTATGGTTTGTTTAAATGGATTACTACAACCTGATACGGTTATAACCAAGAATAGGGCTAACCCCAAGTGCACAACTCTTTTCTCTCTTTTCATCAAATGCTTTCCTTGAATTGATTTCCGTTTCAGCTAATACACTAAATGTAGCACTTCATCACTTATTCTGCTTATCTAAAACAATAAATTAACGTAATAAATCAAGAATACTTTCATTAATATAGCCATCAGCGGGTATACCCATATCCTTTTGCCAAGCGCGCAGGGCTTGCCGAGTATTAGGGCCAATTTTCCCATCTATGACACCTGGATCATATCCTAATGATGACAATAAAAATTGCATGTCTTTTTTCTCAACCAGACTTAATGCAGCGTCCTTGCGAGGCCATTCGGCTATTATTTCTTTACCACCACGGATGCGATCACCTAGATAACCAACAGCCAATGCATAAGCATCTGAGTTGTTGTACTGCTTTATAACCTGAAAGTTCTTAAAGGTTAAAAAAGCCGGCCCCTTATGACCGGCTGGCAAGAAGATACGTGCTTCTTTTTTTTCCAAACCATTAAGTGGACGACCATCTGCTCGAGCCAGACCTTCTTTTGCCCAGTCCGCTATACTGAACCAAATAGTAGGATTTGCCAGCTCCCAGTCAAACTTCTCTGGAAGGATAACTTCCATGCCCCAGGTTTGCCCAGCCTTCCAGCCAGATTCTTTTAAATAATTTGCCGTTGATGCAAACACATCATCCAGACTATTCCATAAATCCGTGCGATCAAGTTTATCAAAGTTCACCGCAAACTTTTCATAGGTAGTGGGCATAAATTGTGTATGCCCCATAGCGCCAGCCCAGGAACCTTTTAGTTCTTTCACATCAAAATGATCATTTTGAATAATTCTAAGTGCAGCTAGTAATTCATCCCTAAAAAAATCATTCCGCTCACTGCCATACGCCAGAGAAGCCAGAGACCGAATGACATTGTGTCTCCCAAAGTTATTACCATAGCTACTTTCTAGCCCCCAAATAGCAACTATATATTGAGGCTGAACGCCATAGGCTTTTTCTATACGTGCTAATAATTCACTATGACGTGCCAATAGCCTGCGGCCTTTGCGGATTCTTTTCTTGGATGCGGCAGTATCGAGATATTCCCAGATTGATTTCGTGAACTCTGGTTGACTCGATATTAACTTGATAACACTATGGTCTATTTCAAGGTCTGTGATTATATCTTGCAGTGTTTCTTTGTTTACACCGTTTTCTAGTGCATAGCTCTGGAAATTAGCTTTCCATTGGGTAAAACTGATCACGTCATCGTTTGGCGTCTCAGCAGCAGTAGCCGAGAACCAAAACAATACTCCCACAACCCAGATTTTAACCATGCTCTTCGCAAAGCACTGAATAACTCTTTTTTTTACTAACACAATACTCTCTATGTGTCTAATTTGAAGATGTTTATGGGTGCGATTAAAAGTGATGTCAATGTAAAAAAAAACACAATTTGTAGGTTGCGGGTGACGCAGGAACCCCAACAGAGTACGTCATGTTGGGGTTCGTTCCTTACCCGCAACCTACAAAAGCATCACTTTTAATCACACCCGATGTTTATCTAATTTTTGTTAATTCCATGCTGTAGCCTTAGCAAAACTTGCCGAGCTGCACTTTCACGCAGATCTTCCTTGATCAAACGCTCTTCCTCTATCTTCCCTAGTACAAATGCAGAATCATATATCTGAATTTTATCAAGATTAATCTTGCTAACCGGTATCAACATACGACCATCTTCAGATGATTTAGTGCTGAAATCAAAACGCAAAAAAATCAAATATTGTCTGACTTCACGATTGGATCCGTAGCCTGCTACGCGTTTACCCTCCTGATATTGATCAAGCCGTATGATCGCAGTGGCTTTATCCGGGTCAGCAACCAGTGTACTACCCACTGCTGCAAGCTGTTTTCTCAATACTTTCTCAAAGGGACTATCTAATAAATCGCTTTGCAGATAAACCTGTTGATAGACTTCCGGCAAGGCTACGCTGCCACGCAAATGAAAAGACTCACCACTACAGCCTACCAACAAACCACCCATCAGAACGGGTATATATAATATCTTAAGCTTAGGACTCAGGATTAAATTACCTACGAAACTTAACTTGTCTTTTTGCACCCGCTTGAATGATCTCAAATCTTTGCGTAGCGCAACCATGCGCCTCTTGAGGTCATCCAATCGGGAACAAAAATTCGGCGTTAAACTCCGCATCTTATTTAATCCTGAGTTCTTAGCTATCAATCTTAACATCTGCTTTGAACCTGTATTAGTTTGCAACAATATTGACTAACCGCCCGGGAACAACGATGATTTTACGAACGGTTAAGCCCTCTGTAAAGCGCTTAACATTTTCATCTTCCTGCGCCAGTTGTTCGATGCTGTCTTTATCCATATCCACTGCTACGCTTATCTTGCCACGCACCTTGCCATTCACTTGCACTATCAGTTCGATACTGCTCTGCAGCAAAGCTGTATTATCCACTTCCGGCCAAGGTGTATCAACTATGTTCTCTTTTTGACCTAATTCCTGCCACAATGTATGCGATAAGTGAGGCGTCACCGGAGACAGCATCAGTGTAATACACTCTAAGACTTCCTGCCTTACTGCGTTTGATTGTTCGTCTCTATCTTTGAACTTGCTTAAATCATTAAGCAGTTCCATATTAGCCGCAATCGCTGTATTAAAGGTGAAGCGACGGCTCATATCATCGGTGACTTTCTCTAAGGTTTGATGCAACTTACGACGCAGCTTCTTTTGCTCAGCATTGAGTGTTTCGGCATTAAAGCGGGGGATATTCTCTATGCTATCCACTCCATTTACATGCGTAGCGACTTGTCTCCATAAACGATTCAAAAATCGCTGCGCGCCTTCCACACCCGTATCTGACCACTCCATGCTTTGATCAGGTGGCGCAGCAAACATAGAGAATAAACGCAAAGTATCTGCACCATAGAGATCAATCATTTTTTCAGGATCAACCCCATTGTTCTTTGATTTAGACATTTTGCTCATGCCGGCTGAAAGCACATCTTCATTCGTAGCTTTCAAGAATGAGCGGATAATCTTGCCTTTCTCATCTGTTTCTACGTCCACATCTGCTGGAGCACACCACTCTTTTGCTCCACCCTCGGTATCCTTGTAATAGGTATCAGCAAGCACCATGCCTTGAGTGAGCAGGTTTTCAAACGGCTCATCTGTGCTAACCAGACCTTCATCACGCATTAATTTGTGGAAAAAGCGGGAATATAGCAAATGCAAAATGGCATGTTCAATGCCACCGATATACTGATCTACTGGCAGCCAGTAATTTGCTCTCTCATCCAGCATCGCCTTGTCATTATCAGAACAGGTGTAACGTGCGTAATACCATGATGATTCAAAAAATGTATCAAAAGTATCTGTTTCGCGAGTTGCAGGTTTGCCACACGTAGGACAGCTAGCTTCGTAAAACTCTGGCATTTTTTTGATGGGAGAGCCACCCGTTTCATCAAATACCACGTCTTCTGGCAACACCACTGGTAAATCTTTTTCTGGCACAGGAACTGCACCACAATCATCGCAATAAATAATCGGAATCGGGCAACCCCAGTAACGCTGACGAGAAACGCCCCAATCACGCAGTCGGTAGTTGATCGTTCTTCTGCCTTTATTGCTCTCAACCAGAAAGTTGGCAATAGCATCAAAGCCATCGTCAGAACTCAAACCCGTAAATTCATTCGAACACGTTAGCACTCCTTTTTCTGTAAAGGCTTGCTGCGATATATCTATGTCTACAGCAGAACCAGCAGCACCATCAGCAGTAATGACTTGTTTAATAGGAAGATCGTAAGCGTGCGCAAATTCCCAGTCACGCTGATCATGCGCAGGAACGGACATCACCGCACCGGAGCCATAGGACATCAATACGAAATTCGCCACCCAGACAGGTACTTCCTTACCCGTAACAGGATGGATAGCCATGACTCCAGTTGCCATGCCCTTTTTTTCCATGGTTGCCAAGTCAGCTTCTGCAGTTTTCATTTTTTTACATTCATCAATGAAATTGGCAAGTGCCGAGTTATTCTCGGCGGCTTTGGTCGCTACGGGATGTTGTGGGGCAACTGCCACATAAGTTACCCCCATTAAGGTATCGGGACGCGTAGTAAAAACGGTTAATACTTCACTCGTTTCCTCTATAACAAAGTCTAACTCTACACCTTCAGAGCGTCCTATCCAGTTTTCCTGCATAGTGACCACTTGCTTAGGCCAGCCGTCTAAACCTTTAAGATCATCCAGTAGCTGATCACCTAGATCGGTGATTTTCAAAAACCATTGGCTAATTTCGCGTTGCTCCACGATCGCATCTGAACGCCATCCACGCCCATCAATAACCTGCTCGTTCGCTAACACCGTCTGATCAACAGGATCCCAGTTAACTGTCGCTTTCTTGCGATATACCAAGCCTTTTTCAAGCAAACGGGTAAAAAACCACTGCTCCCAGCGATAGTAATCCGGTTTGCACGTTGCCAGCTCGCGCGACCAGTCGACAGCCAAACCAATGCGTTGTAGCTGACTACGCATATCTTCAATATTCTTATCTGTCCAATCGGCAGGAGGCACATTATTTTTTATCGCAGCATTCTCTGCTGGCAAACCAAACGCATCCCAGCCCATAGGTTGCAGTACATTTTTACCCTGCATACGCTGGAAACGGGCAATCACATCACCGATGGTATAGTTACGCACATGACCCATGTGCAGCTTCCCACTTGGATAGGGAAACATGGAGAGGCAATAAAATTTCTCTTTAGGCTTTCCTTGGCTAGTGCTGGCATTTTCAGTAACTTCAAAGGTTTTATTTTCAAGCCACTGCTGCTGAATAGCAGATTCAATGGCGTTGTGATCGTATTGTTCTTGCATGTGAATAGTGCTTTTTGCTTTATTTACGGACAGGTGAGGATAGCGGTTATTACGTTATTGTTCCAGCACTACTCTGTGGTTTAAAGGCACGCCTATTGTTGCAACAGAATACTCTCTTAGCTGGCTTTTAAAGGGCTTTCACCTCCTTTGCCACTTTTTGTGATAAAGTCCGCAAATAATGAACTGTTAACCACACCCGAACATTATGAATAATTCTGTAGACTTCTATAAAAACATCCTGAATTTTGCCCTTGTTTTAGCATTCGTCGTCATCGTTTTAGGCGCCTACACTCGACTATCTGATGCGGGTCTTGGCTGCCCAGACTGGCCAGGATGCTATGGACATATCGGTGTTCCCGAGACGTTGAGTGATACAAAGTTTGACCGCCCGTTAGAACACGCAAAGGCATGGAAAGAAATGATCCACCGCTATGCAGCAGGTACACTGGGTATTGTTATATTACTTGTATTAGCGTTGGTGGTTTTCCGCAAGCCACGTATTCATCAGCCCATTTTACTGCCCATTTTACTGGTGCTAACTGTTATTTTTCAGGCCTTACTCGGCATGTGGACTGTCACCCTGTTATTGAGCCCTGTGATTGTTTCAGCACATCTGATTGGCGGCTTTACGACGGTTTCTCTCATCTGGTGGCTTTTATTGAATCAATTCAACCCACCCAACACATTGACCTACTATAGTAGTGGCCATTTAAAGTTCTGGGCAGGGTTGGGTCTACTGCTCATTATTTTTCAAATTTTGTTGGGAGGTTGGACGAGCACGAATTATGCAGCTCTTGCTTGCGGCTCAGATTTCCCCACTTGCGCAGGCCAATGGTGGCCTCCCATGGATTTCGCCAATGCTTTTAATATTTCGCATAGTGCTGGCACCAATTATGAATTTGGAACACTGGAAGCTCCTGCACGTACGGCTATACAAGTCACTCATCGTATAGGTGCACTCGTTGTATTTATCTATTTTCTCACTTTGGGTATTTCGCTATTACGTTTTTCAGCAGGTCGACATAAAGGGCTAGGTATCGCACTGTTATTACTTTTATTCACCCAGGTTGGCCTAGGTATTATGAACGTAATTTTAGGTTTGCCTATTGCTGTTGCAGTAGCGCATAATCTCGTCGCGGCATTATTACTGCTAACTGTATTGGCGGTTTGCCATAAGGCATGGAGAGACCAGTGACTCTTTTTAGTTAGTACTCTTTTTAGTTAGTACTCTTTTTAGTTAGTACTCTTTTTAGTTAGTACTCTTT
>CAZDMX010000011.1:9708-14117 GCA_964506085.1 uncultured Thiothrix sp.
TTAGTTAGCTGCTCTTTTTAGTTAGCACAATTTCTGCCACCTCATTAACTACATTATTTGGAATTTATGGATCAGGGAAAAAAATCACTTTTAGCGCTAGTTTTTGTCTTTGTTGCACCCGTTGTTCTGGGCACGTTATTATTTTTTAATAAAGAGAAACTAGGAATATCCTCTACTGTTAACTATGGAACACTCATCATTCCAGCCAAACCGGCCCAAATTGCAGGTCTGATGCATGAAGGCAAACCCGCTAAGATAGAGCAGGCGCTCAGCAAAAGATGGACCATGCTCTACATAGAACCCAATGAGTGCGATTCATTCTGCATGGATAGATTATTGCTGATGAAGCGTGTTAGATTGTTGCTAAACGAACAAATGAGAAGAGTCAGAACAACTTTTATCTCTCCACATGCCCAACTCGAAACACAATTAAAAAACGATTATCCCGACTTAAAAATAAGGCAGGTAGAATCTGCCAGCTCCAAATTTCTCACACAATTTCCGCAGTTAGACAAGCGACCTATTTATTTGCTAGACCCGTTAGGCAATATAATGATGCTCTACCCTGAAGCTAACCCTAATCACAAACTAATGATTATAGATTTGAAGCGCCTCTTAAAATACTCACGTGTGGGTTAAACAGTGATGAGCTATAAAAAAATATGACCCGTCAAAAACCCACTATCGCTGATTTTCTCACCCTCTGTAAGATCAAAGTCGTCGCACTCATTATGCTTACCGCAATAGTTGGTATGTTTTTAGCTACCGAAGCTTTACCACCCTGGCATCTGGTTGTGCTTGGTTCCATAGGGATTGCATTTGCTTCTATGTCTGCTGCGGCTTTTAATCACATCATTGATCAAAAGATTGATGAAGAAATGGGTCGCACAAAAAACCGTCCTATTCCAGAGGGGATAATCTCCACACGTACCGCGATTATTTTTGCTTCAATGCTTGGGATTGTCGGCATCGCCGTTCTTGCCATAGGCGTGAACAAACTGACGGCAGTATTAACGCTATTAGCTTTGATCGGCTATGCGGTTTTCTATACCCTGTATCTAAAACGCGCAACGCCACAGAATATAGTTATTGGAGGAGCAGCGGGAGCAGCCCCACCCTTGCTAGGCTGGACTTCCATTACCAACTCCGTCGAACCCGGTGCATTACTGCTGTTTTTGATTATTTTTATTTGGACTCCACCACATTTTTGGGCGTTAGCTATTCATCGCAAAAAGGAGTACGCAAAGGTGAATATCCCGATGCTACCTGTTACCCATGGCCATCTATATACTCGTGTGCAAATCCTTCTCTACACTATTCTTCTGGTTATCATCTCTATTTTTCCTTATTTAGCAGGCATGAGTGGACTCATCTATTTGGCAGGAGCTTTATTACTAGGTATTGGTTTTCTTTACTATGCTGTACGTTTATTAAGGTCTCCAGAAGACAAAAGCCTACCGATGCGTACTTTTGGCTATTCAATCAACTATCTTATGATATTGTTCGCCATACTGCTGGTGGATCATTATTATCCATTACACTTGAATAACTTCTTATAGCATCTATCTGGCTACAAAGTTACTGGCTACCATCATTATGGAATTTCTCAAAGTACTAAAAAGCGTCATGGCTGCCATGATCGGCGTCCAAAACAAGAAAAACCTGCGAGAGGATTTTTCTAAGAGCAGCCCTCTGCCCTTTATTATTGCAGGTATTATTATGACCTTGGTTTTTATCTTAAGCGTTTATGCTGTAGTCCAATTAGTATTGCCCTAGGAGGCTGTCTGAAAACTAAGAACTAAGAACTACTCAAATCTTATAACCATTTCGTGGCAGCCAAAAAGCACCATCAATATAACTTTATAATTAATTAGTAATATTCAATTATAAAGATGAAGTTGCAAAGACTTCCAAAGCAGTTATACAATCATACAGTGAGGTTATTTATTCATTGAACCTAGAAAACGTAGTTGAGCACAGAAAAGACATGTAAGATAATGATGTGCTTAGTGAGTTCAAAAAATACTCATCGCCAATAAGGTGACTACGCATTTTTTGAATTTGCTATGCCTACATGGATGTAGGTAAGTAGGGCAATGCAGGAGCAATTGCCGAGGCGCATTAGTAGCTTGCATGGACTTCTGTGATTAAACTGCATTTTCTGGGTTGAAACTTACACTTGATTTAAGCCTTGGATTATCTACAAAATTCTCGTTAGAATTGATCTATAGCTATTAAAAAGCAACCACCGATTAAATAAATTAGCGCTCATATAAAAAGGCAAGTGACCTAAATAACAATAAATGGGTTCTGCTATCCTATGAGACCTTCCTGCAAGGTCTCTCTATATATACCAAAGGAGGTGTGGCTATATGGAAACCGTACAACAAAATACAAGCAGTAAAAGTGATGCGAATTACGATTATAGTAAAGAACCTATAGAAATTCGCAAAGTTGATACCATGGCTGCTTTTGGCTGGCTGAGGAAAGGCATTAGAGACTTAACCGTTTCTCCAACACTAAGCATCGGCTATGGTCTTGTCTATGCCATTGTTGGCATGGTGCTGATAGCGTTAAGCTGGAATAAACCCATTTATGCCATTGGGATGGTCACCATTTTCTATATCCTTGGACCACTTATCGCTGTTGGCCTCTACTGCATGAGTCGACACATAGAAGCAGGTGTAAAACCCTCTTGGGACAGGGAAGGATGTCGAGCCCTCTGTTATAACCCTGAAGGTTATATCGGCTTCGCTATTATCATTGGTATGCTTGTTGTTTTCTGGACGATTGTTGCTGCAGTGATTATTGCCATTAACTTTAACAACTTTACCATTGCTGACACCCTTACTGAAACTGTCTCACTGCTCATGCAAAATAAAGAATTATATCCCGTGATAGGTATTCTTTTTGTTGTCGGATTAGCATTTGCAGTGCTCTGCTTTATGATTAGCGTTATTTCAATTCCGCTCATGACGCATCGAAAAGTGGATGTTGTTACTGCAATGATCGCCAGCTCAAAAACAGTCATCAAAAACCCGGTGCCTATGTTGCTTTGGGCAGGAATTATTGTCTTAATGATCGGCCTTGGTTTCATGTTCGCTTTTATCGGAATAGCGATTACTCTTCCTATTATTGGACACGCCAGTTGGCACGTATACCGTGAAACAGTGGTAGATGATCGCATACTGACAGCGTCACCTGATTGTGACGTACCCGTATTTCCATTTCTAAAAGGCAAAATCTAGCTCCTAGGAAGCTGTTCGAGAATAGGAAGCGTAGCGAAATTCATCCTGACATGTGATTATAAAACGCCCACTCTAATGTGGGCGTTTTACTTTCTAAACGCAACTGTAAGGAGTATAGCTTCCACAAATCGTTTGCAATCTGCTACTCTTGCTCCACCAAGATACTAATGTGGAACAACTCACTATGCTCATCGCTATCTCCCCTTCCAAGGGTCAGGACTTTGATACTCCGGCACCAGTCACTGATTTCAGTATTCCTGAACGCTTGAATGAGTCTCTAATCCTCAATAAAGAAGCACGCAAGCTGAATGTTGATGATATACGTGAACTAATGACCGTTAGTGAGAATATCGCCACATTAAATGTAGATCGCTTTAAAAACTTCAGTACACCCTTTACCTTGGAAAATGCCAAACAGGCGCTGTTTGCCTTCAAAGGTGATGTCTATAGCGGCATCAGTGCTGTGCAATTCTCAGAGGAAGATATCACCTACGCCCAAGACCACTTACGCATGCTATCCGGCCTGTATGGCGCACTGCGTCCACTTGACCTAATACAACCCTATCGCCTAGAAATGAAAACAAAGCTTAAAAATCCGCGTGGTGATAACCTGTATCAATTTTGGGATGACCGCATCACCCAAAGCATTAACGAGTCGTTAGAACTACAACAAGAGAAAACACTCATTAATCTTGCCTCGAATGAATACTTCAAAGCCATTAAGCCTAAATTATTAAAGGGTCGCTTGCTAAATATTAGCTTCAAGGAAAATAAAGAGGATAAAACAAGAGTTATTGCCATCTTTGCGAAACGCGCAAGGGGCATGATGACTGATTATATTATTCGTAACCGTATTGAAAACTCTGAAGAGTTAAAGAATTTTAACGTGGCAGGTTATCAATATTCTGAGAAATTATCAGATGATAAGCAATGGACGTTTGTCAGACCTCAACCTGAGAAGAAAGATAAGTAATAGAGACATAGCCCGTGAGGTCCAGGGAACTGTTCTATTCGTTGTAGTACTCACAGGACTGTTCAATACTAACTGGAAGTGGGACTTTAGTCCCGCCAATGCTTCTTCGTAGCTCCATATTGCGGGGCTGAAGCTAGGCTGTCGAAATACACGGCTTTTTGAAAGCCAAAGCACCTTGGTTTTTGGAT
>CAZDMX010000012.1:0-13920 GCA_964506085.1 uncultured Thiothrix sp.
AAAAGAAGTGCATTATGGGGCAGAAGTTTTTATTACCCGTAAAGGTGCGATTCGTGCAGGATATGAAGAACTTGGTATTATTCCAGGCAGCATGGGAGCCAAGTCTTTTATTGTTCGCGGCAAAGGTAGTAAAGCTTCATTTTGCTCCTGCTCACATGGTGCAGGTCGTAAAATGAGTCGTACTCAAGCAAAACGACAGTTCGATCGCTTTGATTTGGAAAGGCTTACTGATGGTGTTGAATGCCGCAAGGACAAGGGTGTGGTGGATGAAATTCCTTCCGCTTATAAGGACATCGACAAGGTGATGAAAGACCAGCACGATCTGGTTGAAGTTGTACACACACTGAAACAAGTTATTTGTGTGAAGGGGTGAAGTACTGCTTGTACTTTCATCTCACTACAAAACGGAGAATATTATATTTTATAAACAAGGAGAAAACTATGGCTAAAAAAGACCAGCGAAACCCTGTTGCCTGTGCAGCTATATTACGTAAAGGCGGTGTACATGAAAAGTGTCGCACTGCAAAACGGCAACAACAAAAACGGCAACTGGAAAAAATAGTTACTGAATATTTTACACAAGATAAAACGGTCATCGAAGATGACCGTTTTTTTTTACTAGCGCAACAACTCTAGCATGTGCAACATACCATTACTGGATCAAACTACGACTCATACCTTGCTAATTCCTGAAATAACAAACCTATAATGACTCAACAACAAACTGAATCCCCTTAACTTGTGTAATCCTCACCCTACTTCCTGCGGGCATATCAGGCCCTTGAACGGTCCATGTTCCATCTCCTACTTGCATACGCCCTCTACCATTCTTAATAGGGCTTTTTAAAACATGCTCCTGACCCACAAAAGCGCTTAGTCGATTATTCAGCTCAGGATCTGGTGATTCGGGTTCTGGATTCTTGTGACGAAAGATACGCCATGCCAGAATACTCAAAACAGCCGAAACAGAAAATAACAGTACTTGAACACCTATCGACATTTCTGGAAACATCCATGTTACCAGTCCCGTCAGTAAACCTGAGATACCAAACCACATGAAAATAGCCCCAGGTGCAAAAACCTCCAGTACTAAAAAGACGATTCCAATGATCAGCCAATGCCAAAATTCCATACTCTCCATTAACTGCCTCCGTCTTTATCTTTTAGGTCTTTCCACAATTCGCTGATTCCACCAATGGTGCCAACTAAACTGGTCATTTCCATCGGCATAAAGATTGTTTTTTGATTGTTTGAGTCTGCAAATTGCCCCATTGCTTCCACGTATTTCAAGCCAAGGAAGTAGTTAAGCGCCTGTGGATCACCATTAGCTACAGCCTTCGAAACCATGTGTGTTGCCTTTGCTTCTGCCTCTGCTTCACGCTCTCTGGCTTCTGCTAATAAAAAGGCTGCACTTTTTTCACCTTCTGCTTTGAGGATGGCTGATTGACGGCTACCTTCGGCTTCGGTAACTTGTGCACGTTTTCTTCGTTCCGCAGTCATTTGCATATTCATAGCGTTGATAAGATCTTCTGGCGGGTCTATATCTTTGATTTCTACGCGTAGCACTTTTACGCCCCAGCTATTAGTTGCTTCATCGACAATGGCAAGAATACGATCACCGATTTCATCCCGTTTACTTAACAATTCATCTAGCTCAAAACCGCCACATACAGAACGCAGGTTCGTCATGGTGATATTTAAAATGCCGCGCTGTAAGTCATTGATCTCGTAGACAGACTTGGCAGCATCAAAGACTTGATAGAACACTACACCATCGACCGTAACGTTTGCATTATCTCCGGTAATAACCGATTGAGGTGCAATATCTACAACCTGTTCTTTCATATTGACCTTGTAGCCGACTTTTTGAATCAGTGGGAAGATAAATGACAGACCTGGCTTTAGTGTTTTAATGTAACGGCCAAAATACTCCACCGTATACTCATACCCCTGTGGAACCATCTTCACGCCCATGAAAACGAGCGCTATAACCAAAGCTAAAATAGCAAATGTGAATTGTGTAAACATAATTTTTATCCCTTTTTATTATTAATACATTGGTTTTGTGATGCCACTTAGTATTTGCATTTTAAGCAACATCTAGCTATTACTATAGGGTTAAATAGACTTTTTTTAAAGGCTTTACTAATGAATTTATGTAGTATCGAACTGCCTATTTTAAATATGTCGACCAGGATCGTTTATTAGGGTGTATTTTTAAACTCATTATATTACCAAGTGCATCTTTCATTTCAGCATACGTAGGAGCTTCAGCATTTGCAGGATGATCTTCTACACCACCACATACGAGGCTGATAACATTCGGTTGTTTGATAGACGAAAGCCCCATTTGAATGGTTTCGGTTATATCTGAAGGCCCATCGGAACTAGATATTTTCAGACGAAACGAAGTTCTTGAGGGCGAACCAAGTGGGAAATGTAGTCCAGTCAAACCTGCAACAAGTTCGGTATGCCGTCCGCTATGGGTAATCGTAAAGGTATCTGGATTAATGTGTTGCCGAGCATTTCTCACATCTCTTACTCTTATTTTACAATAGGGATCAAAGCGACTATGTTTGCTACCCGTAATTTTTCCATGCTGTATATATAAAGCCGCTGTATCAGGCTTTATAATCAAGCGTTCATGCAAAACCAGCTTAGACCCCGCACGAGGATAATACCAAGCCTTACCGGGGTCGCTTAAATCCCAGCTACATGCCCCTGTGCTTGACAATACTAATAGATAAACCAGTATGTATTTTATTTGTTTATTCATTTCTTAATAAGCATAGTAGAAAATTTACTGACCTACTATGCTGACTCAGGAGTAAGATTAAATAATTAACTGGATCAAACCTAGGAAGTTCTTATATCCGCACATAATAGTTTGCCTGATATTTTATTTTTCAGAATATAGTAAACAAAAAAAAGCTCCTTAACCAAACGGTTAAAAGGAGCTTTTCATGATTTGATGAGTTGCTATCTAGTTTGGGCTAACTTCATCATCCTCATCGTCGAGAACATTAGCAATGACAACGGCTGCAACTACTGCACCACCGAGCACTAATAGTTTTCCCGTAGCTACTTTACTAGCTAGGCCTGCTTTACAGCTCGTACACGCAAGGTTAGCCGTACCAGGATCAATGAGTGCCATTTTGTTAGCATCAACTAATTGAATAGCTGAACAAGCTTTTCCTTCATTTACTTTAACGAAGTGCTTTTCAGTAATGGTTTGCTTACAGTTCAAGTAAGTGACTTCTGCACTACCTTTATGAGCGGTAATAACATCTCCATTTTTCACTTCAGTTTTTGATGTTGCTGCTATGTGCTGACCATCCCGGTCAATAGTAATTGCAGCACCTTTAGAAGGTGTTAGCGTTCCTGCATTAGCACTTACGGCAACGGCAGAGAGCAATCCTGATAGGACGAAGGCTAGTATTGTTGTTTTTTTCATAGTGTTCCCCAAGTTTATATTTATAATGCGTATGGAGTCGATAATATACGCTTTCAAGCATGGAGTACACTGTTTATTCGAACTTTTCCTGCCGTTGATCGTTATCTTATCATGGTGGTATGGGCTTGAATCTCATATCCATCATTCAACAATCAGTCGGATTTTTGCTACCAACTATCTACTTTAACTCTGATGTCCCCCCTGTTATAATAGACGGTTCTTTTTATTTATATACACATCTGATAGCGTTTTCGATGTGTCGGGCTTAAGACAGCTTTATTTGTATTACACAAATCTACAGATGAAGTTGTAATTATAATTACAATGGTGTTCGTTATGGCGAAATATACAACTTTACTGTTTATCTTTATTAGCTTAGTTGCAAATCAGGCACAAGCTGGTTTCTGGGATGATGAACCTACAGCTGCCGCAGCTAAGGAAGCATCTCCTTCACCCAGTCCTGTAATGTCGGAGAATGCCCAAACTGTAGCTACTCATATAAAACCTGAGCAAGCTAAAAATTTACCGGATAAGCTCAATAAGAAGCCTATCCCTAAGCCCGTCCCTAAAGCAATGGTTCTTCCTAATGACCCTAGCGTCAGGTTACGAGCAGCGGCAAATAACCCTACGATTAATAAAAATCTCCGTGTTTCATTACAAAGCAATTACATGAAGGAAGCTGACCGCTGGTATGCCTCTGGTGGAGATGTTAATTCACAAGATGACCGTGGAAGAACGCTTTTATATCTAGCTATTCAAAGGCATCATGTTGCAGGAATTGAATTCTTGTTGCTACATAGAGCAGATGTTAGAAGAGCTAACGAAAATGGTGAAACCCCTTTACAAATAGCTATCTCTACAAGGCAAGCTAGAGTGGTTAAAATGTTGCTTGAACGTAATGCGGCTATAACTCCAATGTCTAATGGCGACACCATGATTCACTATGCACTTACTAAAGGAATGTCCGTGATTGCTATGGATCTCCTTGAAAAGGGTGTTAGTGTCAATAAGGTTTATGGTGCAGGGAAATCACTACTCCATGTAGCAGCAACTAGAAACCTAATTAATCCAACGCAAGCTCTACTAAATAGCGGTGCAAATGTAAATGCAACCGATAGCGAAGATGTTACCCCTTTGCACGAAGCTTCAGCAAAAGGACATATTCGCATTGTTCGCTTACTATTAAGCCGTAATGCCAATGTGAAAGCCGAAACATCAAGAAAATGGCGCCCAATCCATCATGCAGCACGATTTGGTCATTCCGATATTGTTAGCTTGTTGCTATCAAAAGGTGCATCAGCCAATGATCGTACTGCTGCCGGCAAAACCCCACTTTCATTAGCGAAGCATCTTAATCATCAACCTGTTATGGATATTCTAGCTTCTCGAACCACCGGTGGGAGTAAAAGTGGCGTTTCCCGTGGCAGTGGATGGTTTTGGTAATTCAGCATTATCTCTATCAACTCTAGAACAAGTTTTAAAGTTGCTTGATGGCTGTTCGTGACATCCTGCGCATGGGCAATCCCCTGCTTTTACAACGATGTATCCCCGTCATCGAATTCGACGCACCAGACTTAGAATTACTAATAAATGATCTTAGAGACACGATGCATCATGCTAATGGTGCGGGTTTGGCTGCTCCACAGATAGGAGTTTCTCTGCAAGTTGTCATTTTTGGTGTACACAACAACCCTAGATATCCAGATGAAGAGGAAATCAAAGAACAGGTGTTGATTAATCCTGAAATCACTATTCTTGACACTGATATGGTTGATGGATGGGAAGGCTGTCTCAGCATTCCGGGGATGCGGGGATTAGTGTCTAGATACAAAGCCATTCGATATTCTGGCTATGATGAGAAAGGTAAACATCATGTTGTAGAAGCGGAAGGGTTCCATGCCCGTGTTGTGCAACACGAATGTGATCACCTCTGGGGGAAGCTTTATCCAATGCAGATGACCGATATGTCAAAGTTTGGGTTTACAGATTCGATCCTGTAAAGACGAACCTTTAGGATTCAGTAAGTTATTTACTCCTGAGTCCTTAGTTCACAACTGCGAACCATTTCTCTTATTGCTTCTTGTCGTTGTCTTTTTGCTTTTTCTGTTCTACATCTTTCTGTTCTGAGGCTTCCAAAGCTTCTTCATGTTCAATTCTATCTAGCTCAGCATCCATTTCCTCATCAGTCAGTGGGACATAGTCTTCATTGTCAATGCCTTCACTGTCAATGCCTTCATCCAGGTCAGTGCCAACAAAGGGTTCGTCATTAGAGCCATCAAGATTCACGTCATCGTCTTCTTCGTAAAGATAATCATCATCTTCCCATAATGTTGACTTTGATGATGTTGTTGAAGTCGTAGTCGTGACCCCAGCAGCGGCAAGCTCTCCCGTATCAGGTTTTTCTTTAGCTTCGTTGGCAAGCTTGATTTCTTTCTTAAAGAATCGGCTGGCAAACAAGCCGATTTCAAATAATAACCACATGGGAATCGCTAGCATGACCTGTGAAATAATATCAGGAGGCGTTAAGAACATCCCTACCACAAAAGCACCAACAATAACGTAAGGGCGCTTTTTCGCAAGCTTCTCAGCAGTCGTTATGCCCGTAGTAATCAGCAAAATAGTAGCAATAGGCATCTCGAAACCAAAACCAAAGGCGATGAATATCATCATCACAAAATCAAGATAGGCGCTAATATCAGGAACCGCCATCACTCCTTCTGGAGTCATAGCCTGAACGACTTTAAACACCATTGGCAACAACAGGTAATAAGCAAAAGCAATGCCAAGATAGAATAAGGCGACACTTGAGGTTAATAGAGGGATAATAAGTCGTTTTTCGTGTTTATATAACCCTGGCGCAACAAAAGACCAAATCTGGTAAAAAACATAAGGGAGAACAATAAGGAACGCGGTAAGCAATGCTACTTTATAGGGTATAAAAACAGGAGCGATAGGGCCTGTTGCAATCATACCCTGACCTTGAGCCAGAACGGGGGCTGCTAACCATTGATATAGGTCTTGAGCAAAAGGAAACAGCATAACAAAAACAATGCCAATTGCCATAGATAGGCGAAGCATACGATCTCGTAGCTCAATAAGATGAGCCAGAAAGCCCATTTCTGAGCTTGCTGGGTTCTTAGTATTGTGGGTGTCAGCTTTTTTTGTTGTCATTACTGTCAGTCAATAAGGCAGTTTCTTCAGAGGTATTAGGGGTGTCGTTATTATCAATAGCATCGTCAATAGAAGTATCTGTGCTTGATGTATCTTCAACCTGCGTTGCCTCAGACAAGCTTTCGTCTAGCTCTGCTACTTCTTTATGAATCGTTTGTTTAGCATCCTGCATCATGTCGCGAAGCTCACTAATCTCTTGTTCCTGACGGGACAACATCGATTTCATTTCTTCGGCTTGTAGTTCTTTTTCAATGTCAGCCTTTGTGGTGTTTATGAAGGCGCGTGCTTTACCCACGAAACTCCCTACTTTACGGGCAACACCGGGCAGGCGCTCAGGGCCCACTACCAATAAGGCAATGACAGCAACCACAATCATTTCTAAGAAGCCGGAATCAAACATAGTGCAAATGTGTTAACTAATAGTACGTGCTAACTAATATATGTACTGACTATAAGAGTTAACGAATAAATGTGAAACTGATATGAGACGTAAATATAAAGCTAATTAAACTTTATCTTTTTCTTTAGCTTCACTATCAATCACACGATTTACATCTTGTTTAGACATTTTTGGCGTTTCTTCATTTTTACCTGATTCCGACATTGATTTTTTGAAGTTTTTAATAGCACTTCCTAAATCGCCACCGGCATTACGTAGTCGCTTTGTACCGAATAATACTAAAACAATGATTAATATTAGTACTAATGACCAAGGGCTTATTCCACTGAATCCCATCTTCTTTCTCCTACTATTTCGTTCTATTTCGTTCTATTTTCTTTTTCAACGATACCAGATAGCCCAAAACGGCGACCCAGTTCATTTAAAACATCGTCAGGGTGCAATCCCTGATCGGCAAGAAGCACTAAAGTATGAAACCACAAATCAGCCACCTCATAGGTTATATGTGCTTTATCACCGTCTTTCGCGGCCATAACCGTTTCCGTTGCTTCCTCACCTATCTTCTTAAGGATAGCATCAAGACCTTTATCATACAGCTTGGCGACGTAAGAGCTTTCAGGCTCTGCACCTTTACGTGACTCTAGCACGTCGGCAAGTTGTGAGAGTATGTCTTTTTCTGTATTCATTACTTAATCCTAGAATCCTCAGTTGACCGCTTCCAGCCACAATTAAGTAATTGATAAACTGAAAATAAGCGAGAATATCAACCTTACTCTTAGAGTGAAGGCGCTACAGCTTATAGAGCAACCCCATCAAGCTGATTGACTATGTGAAAAAACTCATTAAGGATCAACCATTAATTCCTTTTTTCACTACGCCACTCAGCTTGCTAGAATCACTCTTATAAACTGTTCAACTGAGGATTCTAGGTTAATCTATATTGATAATTTTACATAAATCCAAGTCGGCGCAAATACGCATACTTAGCAATTTTTATAGGGGTTTCTAGCAACATAAAACCAACTCAATACCAATAAGGAGATCTACAAACGCATCTCAATACCTTGATCAGCCATATGCTGTTTGGCTTCACCCACAGTATATTCACCAAAATGGAAAATACTGGCCGCTAACACTGCATCAGCTCCACCTTTGAGCACTCCGTCAGCAAGGTGTTGAAGATTACCTACACCGCCTGATGCGATAACAGGAATGTTGACGGCATCGGTAATGGCTTTTGTTAAAGGCAGGTTAAAACCAATCTTGGTTCCATCACGATCCATGCTGGTCACCAGCAACTCACCCGCTCCGTATTCAGCCATTTTCTTCGCCCATTCAACCGCATCAATACCCGCATCCTTACGACCACCATGGGTGAATATATTCCATCTTAGCGGCTCACCTTCTGCACTGACTTGTTTTGCATCAATGGCTACGACAATACATTGTGAGCCGAAGTATTCACTGGCTTCTTTTACAAGTTCAGGGTTGAAAACAGCGGCTGTATTAATGGCAACTTTATCAGCTCCCGCATTTAGCATGTTTCTAACATCTTCGACTTTGCGGACACCACCACCAACGGTTAGCGGAATGAAGACTTGGGAAGCAACATCTTCAACTACGTGTAATATCGTTTCGCGATTATCAGAGCTGGCCGTGATATCCAGAAAGGTGATTTCATCTGCACCTTCACGGTTATAGCGGGCTGCAATTTCTACGGGATCACCCGCATCACGGATATCAACAAAGTTAACACCTTTGACAACGCGACCATTATCTACGTCCAAACAAGGAATAATGCGTTTAGCTAAACCCATGTTTACCTCTCTTTTTATGTACCAAGATTATCGGAGTATTGCTGAGCAGTAGCCAGATCAATAGTGCCTTCATAGATTGAACGACCTAAAATTGCAGCCATGATGCCGCTCGATTCTTTTGCGCTTACCGCAGTGACATCATCCATATTGGTCATGCCGCCAGAAGCAATGACCGGAATGGAAATATTCTCAGCTAATTCAACCGTAGCTTCTAAATTTAGGCCTTGCATCATGCCGTCACGAGCAATGTCTGTGTAAACAATAGAACTAACTCCAGCTTGCTCAAACTTTTTAGCTAAATCAATGGCGGACACTGTTGAAACTTCTGCCCAGCCTTCAGTAGCTACCATGCCATTTTTGGCATCAATGCCGACGATAATATGATCAGGAAAAGCTTTGCAAAGCTCTACAATAAACTCAGGCTCTTCCACTGCTTTAGTGCCAATAATACAATATTCAACACCCGCATTTAGATAAGCCTCAACCGTTGCTATATCACGAATACCACCACCGATTTGCACCGGTACATGAGGAAACTTGCCTGCGATTGCTTCTACCACATCGCCATTGACAGGTTTACCTTCAAAGGCTCCATTCAGATCAACCAAGTGTAAACGTCGAGCACCTTCGTCAACCCATTGCTGCGCCATATCGACTGGGCTATCTGAAAAAACGGTGGTTTCTTCCATGCGGCCTTGGCGTAAACGCACGCATTTGCCGTCTTTTAAATCAATTGCAGGTATAAATAACATTTACGTTCTTCCTAGCTCCCATCCCATTGGGTAAAGTTTTTTAGTAATCGTAGGCCATCATTCGAGCTTTTTTCAGGATGTGCCTGTATCGCAAACACATTATCCCGCGCAATCACAGATGCATAAGCAATGCCAAAATCTGTTTCACCGGCAACCAAGTCGCTATCATCGGGTTGCACATAATAGCTATGTACAAAATAGAAACGTGAACCCGATTCGATCCCATGCCACAGCGGGTGATCCATTTTCTGATGGATTTGATTCCAGCCCATCTGAGGGATTTTGAGTCGTTCTGAGGGCTTGTCGGTTGCACCGAGGTTAATGCTGTGATCAATCACATTGGCAAAGTTCTTAACCTCCCCTTTGTATTGACCTAAACAATCAATGCCGCCATTTTCTTCACTATGCTCCATTAATACCTGCATACCCATGCAAATACCCAAGAAAGGCTTGGTCTTTATAGCCTCTTGAACGACATCAATCAAATCATGGTTTTTTAGCTCACGCATGCAGTCTCGTGCTGCGCCCTGACCAGGAAAGACAATACGATCGGCATTTAAAATGATGTCTTTGTCAGAGGTGATCTCAACAGTGGTAGAACTTGGTACAACGTGAGTCAGTGCTTGAGAAACCGAGCGCAAGTTTCCCATGCCATAGTCAATAATAGCTATCAGAGACATAAGATCAGAGTGAGCCTTTGGTAGAAGGAATAATGTCTTCCATACGATCATCTTTAGCCACGGCCATGCGTAGTGCACGACCGAAAGCCTTAAAAACTGTTTCTGCAATATGGTGAGTATTCTTGCCCTGTAGGCAATCCAGATGCAAAGTTACATTGGCATGATTTACAAAACCTTGAAAAAACTCGTGGAAAAGTTCAGTATCAAAGCTACCCACAGCGCTTCGAGGATAATTAACACGATCATAGAGACTTGGACGACCTGAGAAATCTATCACTACTCTTGACAGTGCTTCATCCAGAGGCACATAAGCATGCCCATAACGAGTCATACCTTTTTTATTGCCAACTGCTTTAGCAAGAGCTTGGCCAAGCGTAATACCCACATCTTCTACAGTATGATGATCATCAATATGGTTGTCGCCGTTGGCATCTATATCTATATCAATCATGCCATGCCTGGCAACCTGATCCAGCATATGCTCAAGAAAAGGCACGCCCAATTTAAACCGTGAAATGCCTGAACCATCCAGGTTAATTTTTACACGAATCTGAGTTTCCATTGTGTCACGTTCAACCGTTACGGATCGCTCGTTTGTCATTGCTAGTTCCTAAATAATTGGGCGCACATAATAGCATGAATTATTCGCTAATCCGTACCTTGTTGCCATTCTCAACAGAAAAAGTGGCTTGCCCACTTAGGATGTGATGAATAATCGGATTAACCAGTGCACCACGCCAGTCATTAGGTAACTGCGTTTCGCCCGACATCACCAGTGTTTCCAGTTTTTTACGGCTGGTAATAAGTCCGGCTGAGATGTTATGCGTATTAGCTTGTTTACGCACCGCAACCATCAGTAAATCTACTAAAACAGCTTGATCTCTACTAGGCTTTCTGAGCTTTGGCAACCTGAGCCATTCGCTCTCATTTAATGTTTGTGCCTTGTTAATGTCAGCGAGCCAGTCTTTAAAATAGCGTGAATGCTGCTTTGTCTTGATGGTGCGTAGCTGATCCATTTCATCAATATTAGTAGGTTGCTGCATCGCGAGATCAAGAATCAGCTCATCAGCCATAATCCATTTTCTCGGTAAATCCTTTTTGATGGCTAACGCTTCACGCCAAGCTGCGAGTGCTTGAACAATAGTCAACTGTAGTGGTTTTAAGCGTTGATGCCCTTTTACCTTTTTCCACATTTCATCGGGGTTAGGTTCGAAAGTGTCAACGGAAGTATAGCGATCAAAATCACTTTGCAACCATTCCAAGCGTGATTGATTTTCTAGTTGCTTTACTATTTTGGGGTAAGCCTCACGTAAATACCGAACATCATCAATAGCATAATCCAATTGCTTTTCAGTAAGCGGTCTACGACTCCAGTCGGTACGTGATTGTGTCTTAGCTAAGGAGACACCCATGAATTCCTCGATTAATCGAGCATATCCAATCTGGTCGCCAACTCCTAACACAGCAGCAGCAGGCTGGGTATCAAAAATAGGTGCTGGCGGCTCACCAAATAGATTATAAAAAATTTCCTGATCCTGATGCGCGGCATGCCAGACTTTGGTGATATTAGGATTGTATAAGACTTTCTTCAGCGCAGAGATATCATCAATCGCCAAGGGATCAACACATGCTAAATGATCAGTAGTGGCTATTTGCAACAAACATAACCGAGAATAGTAGGTTTTTTCGCGAATGAATTCGGTATCAATAGCAATCCAGTCATATTTGCTAATCGTATCGACAAATTGTTCTAGCTTTTCTTGGGTATCAATATAGTCGTACACGATAAATTCTCAGGTATAGGTCAAGGGGGCTATCCTTTCAGATATAGGAAAGTTGCGCAAATATTATTATTACCGAGCGTGATAAGCGTTCCGAAGTTATTCATCTTTCTCTTCAAATTGTCCTTTTTCGATATTTTTAACTACTTCGTCCCAATTGAAAATCTTCCCGTTCATGGCGATGTAAACACCATGCGGTAAAGTTTGTACCGCCGCTAACGCAAAACCCATATTAAACATAGCATCTGAGTGCTTAAACACAAAAGGCACCATTGCGCCTAACAATACAATAGTCTTAGACAGGGTATCTTTTGCCAACACCTCAGCAGTAGCAACCATTGTGTCTGTACCGTGTGTGATGACCACTTTATCTCTTGCAGAATGCCGGCTTGCCGTAAGTATTTGCTGCCTGTCGTTGTCATCCAGTTCCCGACTATCTTTTAGCATAACGGGTACAACTTCTATATCAGCAAGGTTTCGACCTAGTTTTAATAGCTCAGGTATATGCGTATCTACAAAACCAAGCTCACCATTAGATTCATTATAATATTTATCAATAGTCCCGCCTGTTAGCAAAATGGTGATTGCTGATGGTTGTATTTTTTTCATTGTAAATACTCAAACACAAAAAGAAACTATTAAGTATAATCCTTCAGCTAATTGTTGCTAACAAACCAACCAACCCCCAAAAGATTACTTATGACAAACTATACTCGTTTTCTGTTGTTATTCTTGTTAATACTACCTGCAATAACTTTTGCGCATATTGAAAATGGCACTGGCGGTAGCGGTTTCCTTACAGGTATGTTACATCCTGTCACCGGGCTTGATCATGTCATTGCCATGGTGGCTGTAGGTCTTTGGGGGGCACAGTTAGGTGCTCCCGCACTTTGGGTGCTACCTGTGGCTTTTCCCGTTATTATGGCTTTTGGTGGAGCATTAGGAGCTATGGGCTTAGGCCTCCCCGGTGTCGAGATAGGCATAGCATTATCAGGATTATTCCTTGGCGCTATGGTTTTATTCAACGTAAAAATGCCACTCTGGGTTGCACTGATACCTATCAGTATCTTTGCCGTTTTCCATGGTCATGCACATGGCACAGAAATGCCTAAACTTAGTGTGCCTTTGATGTATGCGTCTGGTTTCGTTATTGCTACGGGATTGCTACATCTGTCAGGTATTGCAATCGGTGGTTTATGGAGGTGGTCTATTGGGCAATGGATAGTGCGTGGTTCTGGAGGGATAATCGCAGCTTTAGGGGCTTACTTTCTGGTAGTTTGATTTTAGACCCCAAAGACTCGTAGGCCTGATCAAGCGAAGCGGATCAGGCCAAGAAAAGGCTTGATAAGACCTACAATGGCTATGAGTCTAAACTTGGTTTTATTAGCTAGTGAGGCAAGGTTTCTTAAGTCTTACAAGGCTCTCTTCATCACTAGGCACAACCGTAGATTTGTTAGCTTGAGCCCAAGCATCATAACCACCAAGAATATTTTTAATATCTTTGAAGCCCATTTTTATTAATAGATCGGTCGCTAATGCTGCACGACCACCCGTACGACAAAGTACTAGCCACTTATCATCACGTCCGTCACGTAATTGCGGGCTAGCGCCAGGAAACTGTCTATCTGCGGCAATTTCCAACAAACCACGAGGGATATGGATGGTGTTCTCAATAGCGCCGGATAAAAACTCAGCGGGCTCTCTAACATCTAGTACTTTGTAACCTTCGTCGATTAAATTTTCAGCTGTATCTATATCTACTTCATCAATACGACTTTTTGCATCTTTAATGAAATCCATTAGTCCTAATTCTGACATTTCTCATTCCTCAAGTATTAATATAAGTTAAACCTAAAAAACGCAGT
>CAZDMX010000013.1:0-13316 GCA_964506085.1 uncultured Thiothrix sp.
GAAATTTTATCTATAGCTTGTAGAATCCCACACGCGGGTGTTGTTTGTTATCCATTGGTGACTCTGCAAGCGGGTGGAATAACTGAGATTGTTATCACTGGGACTATACCTTCTACCACAACAATAAATGACACTTTTCAATATCAAGTGACGGCTGTGTCTAATGCGGACACGAGCAAATTTGATAGCAATAATAATTTGATAAGGGTTCATGATGGTGCAACCATCGCTATCAACAAGACCGTTTCACCAACCTGTGGAACGCCTGTTAAATCTTCCGATGTAGTTCGTTATGGCATTACTTTCACTAATACAGGTAATGCCATACCGGATAGCAAAGACTTTATCCTTGATGGCGCAGGAATCAGTGGAGCTATTCTCGAAGACATTATTCCGGCTAATCTGAATTTGAGCAAACAAAACCCGGCTAATGACCCAACATTCGCACCTGTTCAGGGCATAGTTGTGGTGCAGTTAAAGTCCGACGAAGATACTAATCGCTGGATTAGTTTTGCTGCCTGGGATGGCAGTCAAATAGTCAGTAAAATTGGTTTATATCTACCTGTTGAACACATGCAGCCGCATCAAAGTGGCAAACTTGATTTTAAGGTTGTTGCTGATAGTAATCTAACCACCAGTACTATTTATAATGAAGCTGGATTTAATACAGATAGCGACAGTGCTTTTGAATTTCTCAGTAATCAGGTGTGTAGCACTTTGGTTGCCACTGAAATTGCAGAGCAACCTGATAACGATGCTGAGATTCGTTTTTTAGCACCCACGCTTGATATTAAACGCAGTGGTAATCCCCCTGAATTTACTTCAGCCAATGATTTTGAAGACGCACCATACTATCAACTGGATAATGGTTTTGGTGATCTTGGCGCTGATGGCTATAACACCATGCGGGATGGCGTGTATATCGAAGTGCATTCTACCGGCTTGAATGCTGATGAAGATAGCGCAGAACTGCATTGGGTCACGGTTACTTCGGCAACGGGCGATACGCTACAGGTTGCTGTAGTGGAGACAGGGCCGAATACGGGTATTTTCAGAAGTATACGTCCCCTTCGTTTAAGCACCACAGATCAAGGTAATGGTGGTAATTGTCCCGCTAATACAACAACGGTTGATTACAATATCGTTGAGCAAAGCTGTGTATTACAGAGTATTGCTGATGGATCACTACGAGCCAGTATCAATGATCCAGGAGTAGGGGAGATATTAACGGATTCGGCTTTGATAGACCCACTCGGTGTCGTGTTCGATTCTGCATACAATCATCCGATCGCGGGTGCGATAGTCACCATTCACAATGCAGATGGCAGCATTGCAGAAAATCCACTTACCGGGAATCCTTATCTCTCGCAAGTTACGGACACAGATGGCCGATATCAATTCCCTTTCTTGTTTCCACAAGATGCGACACACTCAGGTCAGTACTATTTACATGTTGAGCCACCGGCTACCTATAGCTTCCCTAGTACCATTCCAGCGATTACTCTGGTGGGCAATACGGGACGCCAGGTTAATGAATTTTCATATGGCATAAATGGTCAAGATGGCGTAATTAACAGTGGTGTGTTTACCTTGTTGGCTTCATCTGCTGATTTGGTGGCTGATCTGCCTTTGGATCCCGATACAGTTGGCGTATTTACGCTGGAAAAAACCACTACTCGACCACAAGTTAGCATTGGTGACTTTCTGACCTATAGCATCAAGATTAATAACCGTAGCGACAAGCGCGATAATTTCGACCCAGCCAATACATTTGATCCGAAGTTATATGCAGTGCAGTTAAATGACAAACTACCCTTTGGTTTCCGTTATGTTTCTGGAACAGCGTTTCTGGACGATCAAAAAATTGCTGATCCGATTGGCGCACCAGGGCCCAACCTGACTTTCTCGATATTCAGTGATCCGCTTGATTTCTCGCTGGACAATGAAGAACACACTTTAAGCTACCGAGTGCGAGTATCAGCAGGTGCTATTGATGGAGATGGGATAAATAGTGCCTCAGCAATTAGCCGAACCATTAATAGCACAACGGTAAATTCGAATGTCTCCAGCGTAAAAGTAAGAATTGCTCAGGATGGTGTGCTGGATGCGCGAGGCATTGTATTTGGTAAAGTCTATGTTGATGCGGATTGTGACAATATCCAACAAGGTGGTGAGTGGCCTATAGGTGGCGTGAAGTTGTACATGGAAGATGGCAGCTGGGTGATTACTGACGGTAATGGTCAGTATAGTTTGTACGGTATCAATCCCGGCAATCATGTGATTAAAGTTGATCCTATTACGTTACCTGACGGGGTGGTTTTAAAGCCAACTGATAATCGTCACATGGCTGATTCCGGCAGTCGTTTAGTTGATATGACTACGGGAGAATTCCATCGTGCAGATTTCGTGGCTAGCTGTCCAAGTGGCGATGCTGAATATGTGTTCGAGCAAATTCAAGCCCGTAATGCAGGTACTAATGACTACATGCTGGAAAACGCACAAAAATATGATCCAAACAAACAGTTGGTTGAAAATGATCTGACCCGAAAAACCGGTGCTGATGGTGATTTATCTAATGGTACGGTAGGTTTCACACGTCAACGTGAAATGGCAAAACAAATTGCTACCGGGCCGCAGATTAATCGTGGTTACTCTTATATGGTGGCTAGATATCGTAGCAAAGCTGCTGCGGCTCAGGCACTAAGTGTATTACCGGTATCCGTCAGACAAGAAGCGTTTATTTATAAGGCAGGGGATTTCCAGACGTTAAGGGTTGGTTTTAGTCTGCAAAAACAGGGTCTAGATAATTTATCTACACAGCTTGCACAACTAAATCTAAAAGCAACGCGTGTAGCGACTATCTACGAGCGCTTGCCACTAGCCGTTATTGAACGCCTAGAGTCTCCAGCTAGTGCGGAACGCATGTCAACACCACAGACTGCCATCAAGCAAATAAGCAAAGCGCAAGCCAGACAAGGCACATGGTTATGGCCACAAGGTGACACCAGCTTTGATGGTCGCTTTATGGTGGCTGTAAGAGCGGGGCTAACACCCACATTGATGGTTAATGGCAAAGCTGTTTCAGCCTCGCAAATTGGTGAGCGTATTGAGAACAAACGTGAAAAGGCACAAGTAGTGGCCTGGTACGGTGTAGATCTGAATGCAGGTGAAAATACCGTTGAAGTGGTTGCCAAAGACACCTTTGGGAATTTGCGTACGCTGGTTTCTGGCAACTTCAAACGCCCTGATAATGCAGTGAAGATAGTGATGCAACCTGCGGGTGATATATTGCCAGCCGATGGTGGCCGTACCTATTTACCCGTCACCATCAAGTTGCTGGATGAAAACAACTATCCTGCGCGTGGTACTTATTTTGTAACCCTTGAAGCCAGTGATGGCCGTTGGGTTGAACGGGATATTCAGGATCAGACTCCGGGTCTTCAGGTTCGCGTAGTGAACGGTGAGCGCACTGTGCACCTAAGAAGCTCAGAATATACAGGCGAGGTTGTTTTACGTGCTTCAGAAGGTGAGCTTGTCGCTGAAAAAAGAGTAACTCAGGTAGCCGCACTACGGCCGTTATTGGCAGTAGGACTGATTGAGATTAATTCTTTCAAAAACACCTTTGATAACCGCTTGAATGCACCGCAGAGCCAGCAAAAGAAATCTGATATTAATGGTCGTGGAGCGATCTTTTTGAAAGGTCGTATTAGAGGTGATGCGCATTTAACGCTTTCGTATGATACCGCCAAAGACACCAAAGGCGAGCGTTTCCGTGATATTAACCCGAATACTGGCTACCCCTTGTACGGTGATGCCTCACAACGTGGTTATGAAGCACAAAGCCGTAGCAAGCTCTATGCAAAAGTAGAGAAGGATAAACACAGCTTGTTATGGGGGGATTATCTAACCGATTCCAACACACAGCATGAAAGTGTTGCCAGAGTGCAACGCAGCCTAACGGGTGCTAACGGAATCCTTGATGATGGTAAAAACCGTTTACAGGTTTATGTGGCACGTCCGGAAGACAACCATATTACAGAAGAAATCAGAGGGCAGGGCACTGCACTAAACTATCGTATTGATAAACATCCTGTCATTAGAGGCAGTGAGGTTGTGGAGATCGTCACGTACTCACGGGATAACCCAGGTGTCGTGTTGAGCCTTCAGCCGTTAACCCGCTTTGGTGACTATACGCTGGATGATATCACTGGGGATTTGAGTTTCTCGGACTCCATACCAACACTGGATGATAATTTGAATCCTGTGTATATCCGTGTTTCTTATGATCTGGATAATGATGGTGAAGCTTATACAGTAGGTGGAGTGCGCTTTAATCGTCAAGTTACCGATGCATTGAATCTGGGCATAAGCCATTCGATTGATGAGCATTCAACCGAGGGTAACAGCATTACTGGCATTTCAGGTGAATACAAAAAGGACGATATTCGTGTCACCGTTAGTGCTGCTAATTTGACTCATGAGGATAGCAGTAAAGCAGATGGCAAGGCATACCGTATTGATGCGGAAAAGCGCTGGGATAAAGATGCTCGGACTCGATTTAGTTATGGCAGAGCCGATGAAGGTTATGACAATAGATCGGGTGGTATTGCTGCGAATCGTGAAGAATCACGTATTACTCACCGTCAACGCATTAATGAAAAAGTAGCCGTTAATGTAGAAGGGATACACAGCAAACAACTGGATAATAGCGCAACAGAGCAAAGCCTCGGAGTCACTGCGGATGTCCGTGTAGGTGATTGGACTTTGAAAGGTGGTGCAAGACATATTATTCAGAAAAACACGGCGGATAACGATAGCTTTAACACAGTGATTGTGGGTGCGAAACGTCCTGTGGAAATACTCAGTCGCAAAGGACATGTGTTTGGTGAATATGAGCAGGATATTGGGAAGTCTGATCGTAAACGTATTGCTTTGGGTGGAGATATTCAGATTCACGACAAAGTTAAACTTTATGGACGAGCTGAACGTATCAACAGCCTGACAGGAGTCAGTGGGTTAAGTAGTAATGCACAGCAAGATACGCTAGCCATTGGTATCAAATCCGATGTATTAAAATCTACCGAGATGTATTCGGAATATCGCTTACGTGGTGCTATTGATGGTCGTGATCTGGAAACAGCAACCGGTATCCGTGGTACTTACGATGTTGAGGAAGGTTTGGCAATCTCGCCACGGCTTGAAATTATCAATAGTGTGAAAGGTAATGGCAAGGATTCAGTAGCGGCTTCTGTAGGTATTAAGGACACTCGAGATGCCAATAACCGCAAGCTGTTACGCGTAGAAACACGGCATGACAGTGATCGCGATTATTACGGTATTGAAGGCTCCTATGTAGGTCGTCTGGATGAGCAGTGGAGCTTCCTGGCGAGAGATTCATTACGCTTTGAAAACCCAGATAATGCGGATAATAAATACACCAATACCTTTACCTTAGGCTTCGCACGTCGTCCACGAACTAATAACAAACATAATATGTTGTTCCTGTATCAGCACAAACTGGAACGTGGCTATGATGAAGATGGTGATTGTGATACGCATATTTTATCAACCCATCAGAGTTATTTAATCGACGACAATAAAACGCTTTCAGGACGTTTAGGCGGCAAGAACGAAAGGTGTAGCAAAGGCGGCACAAGTTCTAGCTCTAATGCAGTTGTGCTGGATAGTCGCTTTATCTGGGATATCACTAATCGCTTAGACGGTGATGTGCATGGCGGTATCTTAGGAACGGATAGCTTCGGTGAAATTCAGTACTCAGCAGGGATTGGACTGAACTACTTAATGAAGAAAAACCTTCGCGTGGGTGCAGGCTATAACTTCAAGGGCTTTGAAGATGATGATCTGGATGCAGAGGGTTATAACAAGCAGGGTGTTTATATAGGTTTGCAGTATAAAGTGGATGAAAACTCACTGGATTGGTTGAGTGGTCAGCAAACAACTAATGCGAATAATATAGATGATGTTTTTAAAGAAAAACAACAACAAAGACAACAACTAGATATCGCACAGCATGCGAACACACTTGATAGCCTTGATGAACAAGAGAGTAATAAAGGCTTCATAAATACAATAAAGAATTGGTTTTCGGGAGAATAATAATGATAGCTAAACCAACAAAACAACTCATCACAATATTCAGTTTTCTAGCACTATTATCAGGCTGTGCTACGAATGATCAGTTGTATGCAAAATATGATAAGAGTTGTGATCTGCCACCGTCATCGGTGAAGGTGATAGAGAAAGTTAAATACCAAGATCGAGTGGTTTATAAAGACAGAGTGGTTTATCAGGATAGAATTGTTAATACCACCACAAACACCCATACAGGCGTTGAAGGAATGCCCTGGGAACCTGCTGTGTATTTTGGTTTTGATTTATCGAGCTTGAGTGTGGTTGAAGAAAAACGCTTAGCGACTGATGCCAAGATATTAATGCGTGATAAAAGATTCAAAGTAAATGTTCAGTCTTTTACCGATACAAAAGGCAGCAACGCATATAACAAGAAACTGGCATTACGTAGGCAGGCTACTGTGGTTAAATATTTAACCGGTCAGGGTGTTACCCGAAATCGTATTACCGTTTCACCGCTAGGTGAAGAATTACCCTTATTGGGGGCTACCGAGCACGAACGGGCTATTAACAGACGGGTAGAATTGATGCTGCTTGATGAAACTGGCAGACCACTTGCCTTGAAAATTCAGCAAGCACAGTCGGGGTTCACGCCACCTCTACCTGTTAGGTAAGATTTTTCCCGGATGTGAGCTAAAGCTCACATCCAAAATAGCACAAAACACTTTGGTAATATTTCCAAAATAATAATAAATGGGCTAAAGCCATGAAATACAAGCACCAAAATCCTCTTTTTGCAGCGTTACTGATATTGACTCTGCTATTTTCTTTCGCCGCCAATGCAGCATCCACTGCGGCTGGGACATTAATAAAGAATCAGGCTAGTGCAACTTATAAAGATGCTTCAGGGATTGAGCATTTTGCCACCTCGAATGTGGTAGAAACGCTAATACAACATGTTGCTGCTGTGGACTTGGTACAGAACCAGACACGTCCTGGTACGTTAGGCAATGAGGTGTATTTCCCTCATGTATTGACCAATAACGGTAACGATACGGATAGCTTTGTGCTTACTGCGATAAACAGTTCTGCTGATGATTATGATTTTACGGCAGTAAAAATCTATGCGGATGCTAACCGTGATGGAATACCTGATAGCAGCGCAGAAATAACCACGACAGGTAATCTCTCGGCTCAGCAAGAGTTCTATTTTGTTGTGGTTACAACATTGCCAGCAGCGGGGCCAGCAGTAAGCGATGAAGGCCAGGTGACCATTACAGCTGTTAGTGGTTTTGATATCGGAGTGAGTCAAACGAATACAGATACCGTAAGCGTTTCGGATCAGGCGATTATAGATGTCACCAAGAGCATGAGTGCAAGTTCGGGTTATTCTCCGAGTACGGTTTTTACAGTCACATTGCGCTATAGCAATAATAGCTCTCAAGCGGCTACAAATGTAACGCTGATGGATGCACTTCCCACTGGCATGAGTTATCTGGCTGGCAGCGCAAAATGGAGCAAGACAGCTGCAACGGTACTTACTGATAATGATAAAACCGACAATCAAGCGGGTATGACTTATTGTGCCTATCATGCAGATTGTGTGAATCTGCCATCCAATGGTAATAGCACGCAACAAGTAACCGCTATTATTGATACGGTAGCGGCGGGTGATTCAGGACTCCTTACTTTTGATGTACAAATTGCCAGTGGTATTGATGCGTCAATACTACATAACGCTGCTGATTTCGAATACCATAATGGCGCGGCTGTTGTATCTCGTATCCCTTCTAATAAAGTGCCTTATGAGGTGTTGGCAAAGCCTGTTGTCGTCGCTAATGGTTCTAATGATGATAATGATCCTGATAATGCGGATAATCTTGGTGGTACCACTGATGCCTATATTGTTGCTAGTGCGAGTCAGGGTGAAACGATAGTCTTTGATAACATCATCCGTAATAACGGCAATAGCATCGATACTTTCGATATCTCTATTGATGCTTCAATAGCAAATCCTTTTCCGGCGAATACCGTGTTTCAGCTATACAAAGAAGATGGTTTAACGCCGTTGTTAGACACCAACAGCAACGGTACAGTTGATACAGGGCCTATTGCTGCTAACGGTAAATTTAAGGTTGTACTAAAAGCAATACTGCCAGTCGATGCGCTAGCCGGGAATAATGGCGGTGCGGGTTTTAATGTCAGCAAGACGGCAACTTCTGCAATGGATAGCTCAGTCAGTGATAGCGTGACAGATCGCCTACAAAGCATTGTAGGCGCTACTGTTGATTTAACCAATAATGCTGCTATTGGTGGGGTCGGGGTAAAAGGTACTGGTGAAGGGCCAGAAATAAACCCGCTCACCACACTAACTACTGCTCCAGGAAATCAGGCCGTTTTTAACCTGTTTGTTAATAACACAAGCAGCGTTGCCAGTAGCTACCAGCTTGAATACAGTATGGAAATTCCATTTGTAGCAGGAAAAGCAGATCCCAGCGTAAAAATCAATTTTTATAACGATGGTGGCAACAATGACTGTAGTACGTTAGGTACGATTATTACCTCAACAGGTTTGATCCCTGCGCAAGGAAATAGACAAGTCTGTGCAGCGGTATCCGTTCCTGCCGATGCAGTCGCCAATAAAGATATCAATGGTTTACCTATTGCATACTCTGTGTATTTCCGTTCTATTTCTCCACTCAATGGAGCGAGTGATATCAAACACGATGCGGTAATTATTGCCGACATCCCTACACTCAGTATCGAACCCGATCAACAAGGCCAGATTCAACCTGGCGGCACAATAAGCTACCCTCATCGAATTACTAATAATGGCAATACGGCACTAGAATGTATTAATGTGAGTTCTGTCGATAACAGAAATGACTGGTCATCAGTGATCTATCATGATGTAAATGGGGATGGGCAGCTAGATAGTGGAGATATTCCGCTGACCGATCAGGCGCTGGGTACTGGCGAAAGCTTTTCAATATTAGTGAAGATTTTTGCGCCGGCTACCGCGCCATTAGGAACAAATACCACTACCACTTTAACGGTATCAGGGCATCAAGACGATGGCGATGGAAACCCCGCAACCTGTAATGGTGGGGCGTTATCCGACACAGCCACAGATTTAACCACAGTGAATAACTCTGAAGTCAGCATCAAAAAAGAACAGTCAGCGGATAACAACTGTGACGGTACTTCGGATTCTGGAGTATTCACCACTACAACCTTTCAGCTAGATCCGCAGGCCTGTGTGGTATATCGGTTGACAGCAACCAATGCGGGAGCAACAGCCGTCAATAATGTACGCATTGATGATGCATCACCCGCCTTCACCGTATTCAACAATGCTGGAGGTTTGCCAACCGTATCACAAGGCAATATACAGGGTGGTATAGCAGGTAATGAAGGTAGCATCACCGGTGGAAGTGTTGGTGGAGCTATTATTACTTTGCTGTCAGGGCAAAGCATGGTGCTGACTTTTGGAGTGAAGCTAGACTAGGAGCTTATCTGAGTGAGTTTAAATAGTGTGATTTAACCGCCAAGTTGCTGGCGGTAGACCAACCTGACGCTTAAAGGCTCGGCTAAACGCAGCCAAGCTTTCATAACCGACGGCATTTGCAATTTGTTCTATTGACTGCTGCGAGTTTTCTAGCATCTGGCTAGCAGTATACATGCGCCAACGACTCACGTAAGCCATAGGAGATTCACCCAGTGTTTGCGTAAATCGTGCCGCAAAACGTGACGGCGACATCGCTACCATTTCCGCCAGTGATTTAACAGACCAAGCGTAGCCAGGTTGTGTGTGGATAGCTTCAATAGTGCGTCCTATCAAGGGGTCTTTTAATGCGGAGAGCCAGCCAGTTGAATGTTCTGGTAAGCTTTCCAGATGGCTGCGAATAGCTTCAGCGCAGAGTATTTCAAGATACCGTTGCACGATATAACGATTGCCGACAGCTTGATGTCGAAATTCCTGCACCAGTAGATTGACTACACCATACAAGCGCGGATAGTCAGTAGGATTAGCCACACTAAATTTCATTACATCGGGTAAGGTCGCCAATAACGGGTTCAGTGAGGTGTCTTGCAACATAAAAACACCACAGACCAATGAAGTACAAGGTGTGAGTTCATCATCTGGCTCAAAAATATTCTCAGTGCCACTCATAATATCCTGAAAGGATAACATCTGCTGGCTCGCGCCTTGATATAAGCTGTGACCTTTGCCAGAGAAACACACCACCATTTCTCCTGCTTCCACTAAAACGGCTTCATTGTTGTCTGACTTGATATGAATACACCCTTGCTCTACAAGATGAAAAGCAGCGATGCGCACGTCATTGCGAGTATCCAGTAATCTATTCAGTGTACAAGAATCCGGAACGTTAATACCCCAAGGTGCTTTATATCTTTCTTTGAGAAGCAGGCTACCTGAAATACGCATAGCATTAAGTACATGACTTAACACATCCTCTGAGGCTGTTTTTTCAACGGGTTGAGTAAAAGAAACGGTAGCTTTAAGCATGATTAACTTGTCCAATCGCTATTGCAACACCAGTATCTAGCCAAGTATCTCCACTATCACAAAGTTTTTGGATATCTTGCAGATGCTTTGTCTTAAAATGAGTCATATCCGCTTCACTCATTTTAGCGAGTAAGCCGCGATATCCTGCATTCCAGACCACATCCCACCAATCATTGGCATTCGATAGGTGATAACCAAACGCTTCTCTATGAATATCAATGTCTTTTATGCCGACTGCGGAAAATAGAGCATGCAATTGTTTATTCGTAGTCATTTGTTTCCATGATAAAGGCGGCACTTCGTAGCCCATCGCCTCATAACGTTGCAGAAATAACACCGACATGGGTTCAAATGCCGTTTCCCGGAATGTACTAATGGCGATTTTCCCCTCTGCTTTCACCACGTTAATAATGTTGCGTAAACCTTGTTGCATATCATCCAGAAAGAACAGACCAAAGCTACAAGTGGCATAGTCAAAATACTGTTGCGGGAAATCAAGCTGATCAAGATCCATTTGCCGAAAACTCACATTGATGAGCTTATGCTGTTCGGCTTTTGATATTGCTTGTGCCAACATGCCTGTTGATAAATCTATCCCTGTTATGATGCTAGACGGAGATTGACGGGCGGCTTGTAAAGCCACCACCCCCGTTCCTGTGCAAACATCCAGCAAGGTAGATTCTGTTTGCGAAGGCAAGGATAAATATTCCACCATGCTTTTTGCTGTGTTCGGGAAAAAGGATAACGCAGGGTTATCATAACCCGATGCAACGGTATCAAACGTCTGTTGCAAACCTTCTTTTTTGTTCATCTGTTTATCCTTATCCTTATCCTTATTCTTATCTTGGCCCATGAAAGTATGGATCAACCATTTTTAATACGGTTTTGCGTATTAGGCTGGAACAACTGCTTAGTGCTAAGGCAATTGTAGTCATCAATATAATGCTGAATACTTTTTTCATTTTGTTCTCTCCTGTTAAAAACATAGAACATAGAATATTGAAAGTGAGAGAAGTATTCGCTACTTTGAAAAGAACATCTATGACTTAGTCAACTCGATATTTTGCAGATACAACTGAATATATTTCATAAACAGGTGGATTGAACTAAAGTTGTTTCTGCAAAACATTCAGTCGTTTCGTGCATAGATTAGACTTTGTTGGCTCGCTATTATTTTCCTGAACTTAAAACAGGAGAATAAAAATGACTACAGAATTAAATTGGCTGGTACTAAGCATTCTACTAACCGCAGTATTATGGATGCCCTACATTATCAACCGTCTTATCGAACAAGGTATTTTCAAAGGCGTGTGGGATCCGGATGGTGAAACTGCAACAACAGTTCCTTGGGCTTCACGATTGATGAGTGCGCATGTTAATGCAGTTGAAAACCTCGTTATCTTTGCACCGCTGGTTATTATTGTGCACATACTTGGCAAAAACACCGAGTTAACGGCAATAGCAAGCATGTTATATTTTTATTCAAGACTGGCTCATGCCATTTTGTTTACGCTGCGTATCCCTGTATTAAGGATTGTCGCGTTCTTAGGTGGTTTTATTGCTCAAATGATTCTGGTTTATAGTTTATTCTAGTTGTAGATAACTTTCCCAGAAAGACTTAAGTCACCAAAAGCAAAGTCTTACCTGATTACCAACATGTCTAAGCCTATTTTTAAATAACTTAATAGAACAATAGGTTATAAGAAGCATGGTTGCCGATATTGTGCACGTATTCCGTACCCTTCGACAGGCTCAGGATACTGCTACTGTAGCGCCCTGAGCCTGTCGAAGGGTCGGAACAATGGCACTTCTATTAAATTTAAGCTTAGACATGTGGGTAATCAGGATATTAATTAGAATTTTCTTTCGAGTCCAAGGCGGATCATTTTTGAGAACCGCAGTGTACAAGGGTACATGAGGATCGCAAAAAATGATCCAACGCAGGAATCGGGCGAAAAGGCAATTAATAGAGATGCCCTTATGAATAAACTTATAACTTCTCCCAATATTCCTTTAAACTCCTTTCTATATCTGGAATATCAAGCACATAGATGTCTTCAGCGAGACACCCTTTTAGATAACTTATAATCGCCTTTATTTGTAGATCTTTTAATGTTGTAAATCTCGACATTTGATAATCATAAAATTTAGTTCGGTGATGTTGAGTTAGATCAGTAGAAAAACCCGTTAGATGGAATAGAGGATCGTCCACTTCATTCTCCAAGCTTGCAATAATAAAGGCTGGCAAATGAAACCGCATTCCATCAGCATCGAAAAACGAAAGACTACTATGGCACTTCTGTAGTTCTTCAGGATGTAGTAATTTCCAATGCTCTTTTTCGTCCTTTTTTCGATACTTTTTTACCACCTCATTCGTTTTATAATCGTCGAGCGCTTGTGCTTCGTACAAACCAATGCCATTACCGAGAACCACTCCGGAAAAAGCTTCGGCTATTTGATTTGATATTAGCTTTTGTCTGCTAGGCATTCTGGCTATAGTCTACTTTGAACCTGTAATAAGATATAAATTTATGCGCAATGTTAGTATAAGTATTCCTGATTACCTAGAGTCTCAGCCATAGTTACACACTCAATGATAAGAGTTTATTAAAACTTATAGAAGGCCGTTGGTTGCGGGTGAGAAACGAACCCCAACAAATGATGCAGCACTAATGTTGGGGTTCGTTCCTCACCC
>CAZDMX010000014.1:0-13195 GCA_964506085.1 uncultured Thiothrix sp.
CCCGTAGAGTGACTACGAATAAAGCCAAAATTTTCCAGAAATTCCTTTATCTTCGGCACTCTAGCTATTCTCGCTACGTTTCAACTGAGTTTTTAGGATTAAAAGATAAAACATTTTCATGCTATTTCTAAATATCCTTTAAGTTTATTACTTTTAGAGTATTTTTATGCCTGCTCATTTCCCATGACTTGATAGAATCCATGGTTCCACCGGGACCACCTTCTCCACGAGCTGAATCGAAAACTGCAATTAGTGCATCGCTTTTATCTTGAATCCATTTTCCTGCCCGTCGATAAGCGACGCTATTTCTCTCTGTATTTGTGGTTCCTTCAAGGGTTAAATCAATAATACTTTCGCAAGATTCAGTGGAATTAATGAAATCTTGTAATTCAAGTTCGATTTCTTTTCGGGCTTCTTTCCAATCGAGTTTGCTGATGCTTGAAACAGCTGCATTAGTTTCTCCGTTCCAGCTGCCTGCTTTGTCCCAGGCGTGTTTGTAATCGGCTACTACTTTATCAAGTTTAATGGCCTGGGCGATTAAAAGACGGTGCGGGATTTTGTTTTCGGTTAGCCACGCAATAGATTCACGCGCTAAAATAAAATCACTACCTGGAGCCAGCGGTGTGAGTAGCGTAATAAAATGATTTTCATGATCTTTGTATATTGTCGGTAAGACTTCTGTACGGAGTTTTTGTGTTATATAATCAGCCTGTTTAACGGACAGATAGTTATGTCCTATAAGCCCTATCGTTAATTCTTGGCGCACCGTTACAGGGTGATCTTTTAAATCCCTTTTTAAAGCCTTTCTGACACTTTCAATTTGTTTGACATCCTTTTTTCTTTCATCTTCTGGCAGATCATCCCACAGTACGATAGATGGGTGGGTACGTTGTCGATCATTCCGTGATGAAGCATAGCGCCAGCCAGTGAGTAATCGTTCATAACGCCAGGAACGGTGTTCTAGTCTGCTCAATTGTTCACGTCTTTCGTCTGGCTGATCAAGTTTTATTGAGTCTTCAAGTATAAGTGATTTACCCGCTTCAAGATGACATTCTATTCCTGCAAGCTTAACCGACATATGATCACCAGCGCGACGATTAGAAGCACGGTAGGTTTCAGACAAGTATTCCCATGGTTTTGAATTATCGGCCATTAAATTTATATTGCTGTTAGTCTCTGCATCAGCACCGAATAACTTGCGAACTATCAAGTATAGAGACCGCCATGAGTGTACCTTTTCATTTTTTGTCTGATTATCCGATTCGTCCGGTTGGCAATAGGACTGATGAATATGTTTGGCGTTTTGCTCAACTTCGATAAATTGATGCAGTGAAAAAAGTTGTTCAGCCATCCCAAACGGTATTATTTGATCCGCTTGATGCTTGCTGATAGCCGAATTTAGCAATGCTTGTATGCCTTCACTACGGCATAAATAGAGATGGAAGGGTACTCGCCATCTGTTATATCGCAATGTTTGTTGATGAAGATGTATAGCAAGTAGATAGTTTTTTTCATCGTCTATATCACAGAAAATTACTGCGGTAGGAGGGGCTTTTTTTCCATCAGGTTCAGCTATCTTGATGAAATCTTCTTCTGTCAGGGTAAAACATTCATCACAATCAAAGGCATGTAAGCCTTCGATGACTTGTTCTGCACCTTCTCTATTATTCGCTAATGCTGGATAAATTGTTTGTATCCTTGCGCTTTGTTGAGTGGCTTTTGAGCCTAGTATTGTAAATATGGGAGGCGTGAATCTTTTATAGGGTGAAATCTGAGCATATTGCTTCATCATTGCTTCCATCAGCGGCCCATCTCCAATAAAGATTAGGTGTACCTGCGTTTGTCCATGTTGATCAGCCCAAGTATGTGGAGGGTGTAGATTGAAATACAGCCGAGCAACGAGACTCTCAATACTATAGGTGTACGGGTTGATTTTTTCTGTAGGTTGTAGGAAATGTTTGTAATTCTCGTTACCGAGACCATCAGACAACATAGAACTACTGATAGAGACATACAGATCAAGTTGTTTAAAACGGCTATGACGTGAATTCAGTGTTCCTTGTACAGCTTCCGCAATTCTAAGATTACTATCTGATAAGCTGCCACAAATAATAATCTTTTTTGCACGCTTAATGGCCGCTAAATATAGACCTGTGTTGTGTGTAGCATCATCGGTCACAAGCCTAATGCCACGCGCTTGGCAATAGGCTATATGCTCACTTTCAACTTGCTCAAGTAACGCCACAATCTTTTGTTTGTTATCACTTTTAAGCATATTGGTGATGAAAGCTTTGCCTTGCTTATTGAGGTTGGTTACGATCGTGTGATTTTTATAAAACCATCGAACATATGCCAGCCGCATGCCTTCACCTAGTATCAACCATGCCAGATGTATCAAAATCCCATAAAATGCAATATAACCAGCAACTTGTCCGCTAATAATGAAACCGTTACGCTGCTGTTCTAATTTATCAGGTTCTATATATTCACTATTCAATAATAAATTAGCAGCTGCATACATTGCATTGGCATTGGAAAGGTTTAATTGTTTAAATCCGAAATAGAGCAGGATAAAGGCTAATATCGCAATAATTAATAAAAGTGGAAACCACGGATGAAAGCTCTTAGGTTTTTTTCGAAGGTCGGATGTGGGCATTGTTTTTCGGTCAGTTAGTTAGAGAGTTGAGCAAGAGGAGGTTATTTATCAACTGAATTCTGGGATCGCAATACTTAACTTTCCCCTTAAACAGTTCCCATCGGTTAAACAAGTTTTTTTAGTAAAGTCAGTGCAATACCTGCAAACTGTTCAGCATTGCTTACTAACTTATTAATTTTAGTCTGCCGCTTACCGGCTTGTGTCACTATTTTCATAAGCTCAACTAATGTTTCTTTATCAGCTTTTTTAGGGAATAATCGAGTAATTTCCGCTTCAGTCATTCGAGTTAACGTTGCTATTTTGCTTGCTAGTTCTTGATCCGTTGCGGCGGCTGCATCTGCAATGTCTTCGCTTAATGATTCCTCAAATTTTTTCCATTCTTCACTGCTAATAGACATAACTACTCCTTATTTATTAAGCTCATTTTTCATGCTTTTCATATTTTCTAAATATTTGTTAATATTAGTAATTCGTGTTTCAGTACTTGAAGCATTTGTCAATAAGTCAGAAACAATTTGATCTGTTTTATTAATAAATGAATCAATTTTTGTATCAGTGATACCCATCATTTCAAGATAGCGTTTCCTATTTTGATCCAGTTTTGAAGACTCATACAAAAAGGCAGTTAAGGTATTATTAATCGCCCTTGTTTGTGCATATTCACTCTTGATCTTAGCTTGTATGGAAGCTTCTATTTCCTCAAGGGGAGTGATCAATGCAACTCTTTTTTTATAAATTTCTGTGATGATTTTTGGCCCCAGCAAGGTGATGTATTTGAGGCGATCACTAGGATCATTTGATGCGACAACTTTGTTCCACATCGCACTTGCTCTTGGTTTTTTGAAATAATTTTCAGCAAAACTAGGAACCCAGTCCTCCTGAATAAATCGATCCACCTGATTTTTCTTTTCTTCAAAAAAGTTATGAAGAAGTCTTAGGTGTGCCATTTCTAGTGCAGAAATTCTAGTGCCGAGATGCGTGGATAGTTCAGGAGCTTCTGGGGGTGTTGAGGAACATCCACCCAATGTAAGCATAATGATTAGATAGAAACCAGAAAGAACCATTTTCATATTAAACTCCTTTTATGTGTAGCCCATATAGATATACAAAACACTATGAGGCCATATTTCGAGAGCATATCAATATTATATCGCTGTCATTAGCTTAAATAGTAATTATTGATGTTGATAAAAATAAATGATGTGTTGTTATGTGACTCATTAAGATGATTATAGTCTACTTACAACCTATTTTTTCTGTCACTTTTTAAATCCAAGGACTACAGAGCCAGCGTAACAGTGCTTCTCCAAAAAATAGCTATTGAAATACCTTACTAGCTTCTATTGATTAATTACCCTATCATCGTTTTTTTACTAGTTAGCGTTGTTCAAAAATTAAACATTCTGTTATATTGAAAAATTGTAACCATTTTTCTGTGGTTGTGGGTCAGGGCTGTTCAATGCTATGAAAGTAGTCGTTAATTAGAAAAATTTCCTCCACCCTTCGACTAGACTCAGGCCACCGCCTAGCAGGGGGATGGTGTTGTAAAAGTGATTGATGTAGGTCGTGGGTATAGATGGGGTTGATTGTAGGCTGAGTCTGGCGAATTAAAGTTTAGTTTAAATCCTTCCAGTAAGTAGGCCTGATCAAGTAACACAGATCAGGTAGTACGGAGTTAATTATTTGGCACGAATGGATGATGATAAATGGCACTAATTATAAGCAAAAGTGTTTTAAAAACACACGCAATGTGGACTCTCTGCTTTGTTTGTCGGGATAATATGCGCTTGTAACTGATAACTCTTAAGTCAGCAATAAATATTCATACCATGTCACTCAACGGTATCTCTAGCCAAAGCTCTAGCAACGAAATATCAATGAGTTAAGCCAATAAACCAGAGTTAGCAATCAGTACGATACTTAATTTTTAACTTCAAAATAAAATAATCTAAGGACGCAAGGATAATGGGCTCTACAGAGTTAAAGCATAAAGAGATAGTCATTGATTACACCGAAGGAAGCTCAGTCATATGGGTAAGCATGAAAGCAAAAAGGAGACAATGCTTTACACTTACTATGCTACTTGAAATGCTAGCTTTGTTTGATAATCTCGATGAATTTGGTTCGCCTTATCCTGGTGTATATGGTGATGTTAAATATTTGGTTTTGAAATCAGAAAACCCTGAGATATTCAACTCAGGTGGTGATTTAGACTATTTTTCTGAACTGGTATCTCTTCAGGACTGGGATCGTTTATTGGAATATGGAATGGGCTGTATTGATCTTGTCTATTGGGGATTAAGTGGCGGTAAAAGAGAGATAACCACCATTGCCTACGTTACCGGAAGTGCATTAGGGGGTGGCTTTGAAGCTGCCTTGTCTTGTAATTATATCTTTGCAGAGAAACAGGCTGTGTTTGCTTTCCCTGAAGCATTATTTGGTTTTTTCCCGGGTATGGGAGGTTATGCGCTACTGGAACGGTTCACGGGTGCAAATGAAGCTGATAGGGCGTTTGCAACAGGCAAAAGATATAGTGCAGAAGAGCTAGATCGCCACGGCGCTATTTATACGCTTAGCGAAGAAGGTGGAGCAGAACAGGCTATTCAGGACTTCATTGATGCACGTATATCGAATGAAAATACCCATTGGGCATTGCAAAAAATAAAACAAAGGATGCAAAATATCAGCTACGAAACGCTTAAACATAGTATTGATCTCTGGGTTGATACCGCAAAGAAACTCAGTAAACGAGATTTGCGTGTGATGCATATTTTAACTAAACGGCAAAGCCGTAAAGTTGCATCATCTCCCTCAGCTCCAGAGTTTGCCAAGACATAGTGAGAAAGCGTACAGCTTTAAGCTGTGCTAACAGTCCACAAACCTGCAACAATGCGCTACAATAGCATTCCATGAATGTCTTCGAATCCGCAATAAAAACACGAAAATCCCGTCTGCTTCAATATCTGGAGAAGTCTTCACGATGCATGAGTAAAGAAGCAGTTGCAGCAAGTTTTATCGCTCGAATGAGTGACCAAGCCTAACTATGCCAACCACATCAACCTCGTCAATCAACCCCATTGAGTTTGATCCTTATAAATCTGAGCTTGAGCCAGGTATTAACCTGATTGAAGCCAGTGCGGGAACGGGTAAGACGTTTTCAATTGCTATGCTGGTATTGCGGTTTATTCTGCAAAAGGGTTACCGTATCGATCAGCTATTAGTCGTCACGTTTACCAATGCAGCCGCTCAGGAGTTGCGTGATCGTATTCGTTCCAGATTACTTGAAGTTAAAGCAATACTCGCGGCTAAACCTTCATCCGATGTACCTTTAAAGGAGTGGGTTGCGAGCCTGCAAGAACAAGTAGCTCGCGAGAGGTTGAGCACTGCACTAGCGGATATAGATAACGCAAATATCTTTACTATTCATGGCTTTTGCCAGCGTATGCTTAGTCAGTATGCATTGGAAAGCGGGCAAGTTTTCGGCTCTGAGTTGCTACAGAACACCTCGCAAATCAACCAACAAATCGCCGAAGATTTTTGGCGGCTACAGACTTATAGCCGTTCCATTTCACAGGTCATACTGTTAAGAAGCTGTGCAACCACACCTTATGCCCTCATGCACAGTATTGCCGGAATTCGTGAAGGCAGTGTTGTCCTACCAGAGGCTGAAAATCTAGATGAATGTTTGGATGCAGCCGAAAAAATCATTGCTGAAATCAAACCCTTGATTACACGGCTATTGGTCACCCTTGAAAAATCAATTGATGAGCAAGCAGACAAGTTTAAACCTGCCTTTATAAGTAGTTTTCAATTGTTTAAATCGAAACTACTGCTTTGGGTCGGGAGTAAAGATAGCGACACCCAAGCACAGAATGAAGTCTTCCCTCTGGATGAAATACTCGCGTTAAGTACTCAACAAATTAGTAGCGCAGCATTAAATGGCGTTAAATTTCGCAAGACAAAAATACTCACTAGTGAACAACGAAAAGTAGACTTCCAAAATGAGCAAGGCTTTGATTTACAGCAGCCAATTGATAAATTAGAACAGATACTGACAACAGTAAAGATCGCTTTTCAGCAAGCACTGTATCAGTATTTACAGAGTGAGATGGAAAGCCGTTTAACAAAAAGCAATCAACTTTCTTTTGACGGCATGATCAAGCGTCTTGCTGAATCATTAAAAGGAAAAAATGGGAAACACTTAACACAGCTTTTTCAAGAAAAATTTCCGGTTGCCCTGATTGATGAGTTTCAGGATACCGATGATGCTCAATGGTCAATATTTTCATCGCTGGTTGATGTTGATATCATTGCTAATGTACAACAACCTGATAACTACCCAAAGCCCCTCAATCACCTCTTTTTGATTGGTGATCCGAAGCAAGCTATTTACAAATTCCGTGGTGCTGATATTTATTCGTATCTTGCCGCCCAGCAGCAAGCACATAAACACTATAATCTCACTACAAACTGGCGTTCTCAACAACCCTTGGTGCAAGCAGTGAATGCACTGTTAGATGTTGATAACCCTTTTTTGATTGAACAAATTGCCTATCATCCCGTTCATGCCGCCTTACAAGAGACTGCCTTCACACAGTCCGGCAAATCACTCGAAAAATTAGTGTTATGGGAGTTAGATAAAAATCCTGAGCAAAAAGATGGCTATTGGTTAGCCTCTAAAGGTCATCCCAAAGAACAGGTCAGATTGCATGTCGTCAAGGAAATACTGTCCCTGTTGAAGAGTAACCAAGAGGATGAGATTGAGCTAGATAAGAAGTCTATGTCGCCTAGTGATATCGCTATTTTAGTCAGAAGCAATCCAGAAGCTGCGGCTTATCAACAAGCACTATTAGAATATGGTGTGCCTGCTGTGCTAAATAGCAAGACTTCTGTATTTGCCAGTGTACAGGCTGTAGAAATTTATCATTTACTACATGCATTATCTAGGCCCGGCAACCTGCAACTCATGCGCTATGCTCTGTGCCAACCATGGTTTGGACTAAACGGCAATGATCTTTACGATTTGCTTGAAGAACCCCAGAAAATTGATGATTGGTCAATCTTGTTTCATCAATATCACGAATTATGGGAAGCTAAAGGTCTGTTGGCAATGATGCAAAAGCTGATGGAAGAGCAGGGCGTAGTACAACATTTGTCTGTATCTAATGATGTAGAACGCAGCTTAACGAATATCAATCATATTCTGGAAATGCTACAAGAAGCAGCCATATCAAAACGTCTTGGCATGATAAAAACTCTGGAGTGGCTAGAGGATGCCATACACGAAAGAGTGGTTGTTGATGGACAAGAATTGCGTCTTGAAAGCGATGAGAATGCAATCCATATTGTCACTATCCACAGCGCTAAAGGTCTTGAATATCCCATTGTATTTTGTCCTGATCTTTGGGCTAAGAGAGTAGCTAGTCATACAAACGTCGTGGCTTTACACAAAGACGGAAAACAAATAAGTGATTTGGGAAGTGTGCAGCTTGAGCAACACCGTGAGCTTGCCCTGCAAGAAGATAAGGCTGAAGAAATGCGGCTACTCTATGTTGCCATTACTAGGGCTAAATATCGTTGCTATGTTGCCTGGGCTGATCAGCGCACTCTCAAAGACGAGAATCAATCTGCGCTTGCTTATTTGTTGAAACAGCAAAAAGGTGAAAATTGGTCTGCTCGAATGACATCATTAGCGGGTATACAGGCCGATGCGTTTGATTATACAGTGCTGGAAGTTGATCCAGATATCGACGCAAATTATATTCATCCCCTCGGAGGTGTATTGCTTACTAACAGGCAGTTACAGCGTAAAATAAAAGCTGATTGGATGATGAGTAGTTATAGTGCTTTGGCTTATTACAGTGTCCACGATAGTGATGTCCCTGAAATTCCTTTAGACAAGGCCCAAGAGCAAGAAAGAGTGCAGGACAAGAACAGTGATGAACAAGCCGATGAGGTAATAAATATTCCCACTAGCACACTTCCTAAAGGTGCACATACCGGTAATCTTGTTCATGAATTGTTGGAACATACCTCTTTTTGCGTCCTTAGCCTGCTGTCAAAGCAATTAGAAGATCTAGATTATGTCAACAAGCGCACCGCGATGATTAAGCGTTTCGCTGTTGATATTGAAGATACAGATGTGCTGGATACATTGCTCAAGAACACCGTCACCACCGTATTGTCCTTGGATGATGATCAATTTACACTGGCAAATTTAGCGGAGTCTCAATGCCTTAAAGAAATGCCTTTCTATTTTTCGGTTGAGCAATTGGATACGTTAAAGATTAACGCGATTCTGACACAATCGGCAAGTTATCTACCATTGTCTGCGCAGCAGATGCAGGGTCAACTCACTGGGTTTATTGATCTGATTTGTGAGTATAAAGGACGTTACTATGTGATGGATTATAAAACTAATTCGTTAGCAGATTACAGTACAGCCAGTATGACCGAATCCATGCGTGAACATAATTATGGACTACAGTACTGGATTTATACGTTGGTATTGCATCGTTATTTACAACAGACATTAGCGGATTATTCCTTTGAAACACACTTTGGTGGAGTTCGTTATTTATTCGTGCGAGGTATGAATCCCGATGATGCCATGAGTGGTGTGTTTTCAGATCAACCTGATATTGAAACGCTTGAAGCGTTATCAACCGTGTTTTCATAATGGAGACAAAAAACACCAGCTACTCAAGGTTAGATTATGCAATTGCTAAATTTTTAGCAGAGCGCTGTGCTTTCGACAAAATTGACAATAAAGAAGAAAACGAAACGATTATAAATATTGTCAAAGAACTCTCTGCGTCGTTGGCTAAAGGGCATAGCTGCATATCAGTGTCGACTACAGATCAGCAGGTCTTGTTAGCTTCAGGCCTAGTCACCGAGAATAGCTCTGAGAATAGCCGCGAGAATAGCAATACACCGTTAATTCTTGAGCACTCACGATTGTATTTACAACGCTATTGGCACTACGAAACGCGCCTTGCACAGCAACTTAGATATAAAATAACAAATACTCCTCAACCTTATAATAATATTGAAATACTACTTGAAGAATACTTTCCACATCAAGACGAAAATAGTAACAAAATGGATTGGCAACGAGAAGCTGCCAAAAAGGTTTCGCAGCAATCTTTTAGTATTATTACGGGTGGCCCGGGTACAGGAAAAACGACAACGGTATTAAAGATACTCGCAATACTACAAGAGATACAACTATCAACGGGGACTAAAAAACCTCTAACTATCGCATTGGCCGCTCCAACAGGAAAAGCCGCTATGCGTCTCCAGGAAAGCATGGGAGAAGGAAAAGCCAGACTTCAATGCAGCGATGAAATCAAGAACTCGATTACAGACTCGGTCAGCACGCTGCACCGTTTATTAGGCGCAAAACTCGCATCACCTTACTTTCGACATAATGCAGGTAATCCGTTAGTGCATGATTTGGTGGTGATTGATGAGGCTTCGATGGTTGATCTTGCGTTAATGAGCAAACTGGTTGATGCACTTAAACCGGATGCAAGACTGATTCTGCTAGGCGATAAAGATCAGTTAGCTTCCGTAGAGTCGGGGGCGATTTTGGGTGATCTTTCTCAAGGTTTACCCGACAATACCACGGAGCTTAAGAAATCTTGGCGTTTTAAAACGGACATTAAGAATCTGGCATTGGCGATCAATCATCAAGATCAACAATTAGCATGGGAATTATTGATTTCTGAGCAGCATCCATCAACATCATTAGTAACTGGTATGTTATTGCCACATATTATCAAGAACATGCAAAGCTACTTTGAAGTAGTTCGCAAGAACCAATCCTTAGAAGATATCTTTAGTGCAAGTAAGCAATTCCAGATATTATGCTCCAACCGTAGAGGAAAGCTTGGTGTAGAGGGTATCAACAGCGGCATTGAACGCAGCTTGCATCAACAAGGAGTTAATACTTTGCAGTCTTGGTATCATGGCAAACCTGTCATTATTACTCGAAATGACCCTAATACAGAACTATTTAATGGTGATATTGGTATTTGCTTATACGAAACGATACAGGGAGATGCTAGAGCTACTAAAACGGATAAAGAAAACAGTGCTGATCTTTACGTGTATTTTCAACTCGCTGATGGTCGAATAAAAAAAATGCTCCCAGCTAGACTACCTCAACACGAAACCGCTTATGCACTAACGATTCATAAGAGCCAAGGCTCAGAGTTTGAACATATCCTCATGGTGTTACCCGACAACCCAAACCCAGTATTAGGAAAAGAACTAGTTTATACCGCCGTGACCCGTGCAAAAGAAATAGTAGAAGTATTCAGCAGCAAAGAAGTATTTAATTATGCTTTAAGTCACCAGGTTGAACGCACTAGTGGCCTACAAGACAAAATACAGCAACAATGAGCTTCAGTACTGTTTACCCACCCATTCTTGGCGGTACTATCCGTAGCAAACCGGAAGATTTTATCGTTGAAGAGATTCCACTCTTCGTGCCATCGGGTCAGGGTGAACATCTGTTTCTGAAAATTCGGAAGAAAGGTACAAACACAGACTGGTTAGCAGGACAACTCGCTAAGCTATTGAATGTTAAGCGACATGATGTTGGTTTCGCAGGTCTGAAAGACAGGAATGCTGTTACTACACAATGGTTCAGTGTGTATCTGCCGGGAAAAACAACCCCTGATGTTGAGCAGCTAATCCCAGAGTCTTTAGCTGCAAATATGACCATTCTTGAACAAACCCGGCATTTAAAAAAACTCCGTCGTGGTGCGCTGATAGGCAATCGTTTTACGCTCGTTATTCGGGATTGTACAGGTGATAAATCACAACTTGAGCAACGTATTCAAGATATTAGCCGGCGCGGTATACCGAATTACTTTGGAGAACAGCGCTTTGGTCACCAGCAAGAACAGGATGGTGACATAATATGGGGAAATATAACACGCGCTACGGCGTGGTTCAGTGGTGAAACTAAAAAACCGAAGAACAGAAATCAACGTAGTATGTATCTTTCCGCAGCACGTTCTTTGATATTTAACCATATTCTTTCAGCTCGAATAGAACAAGGTAACTGGGACAAACCAATAAGCGGTGATTTATTCATGCTAGGTAATAGTAAAGCCTGGTTCGCAGATGATACTGACAAACAACTGCTTGATAGAATACTGAGTTTTGATATACACCCCAGTGGCGCGTTATGGGGAAAAGGATTGCCAGAGTCTAGTAGTGACACCTTGGCATTAGAAACGCAGGTAGCTGCTCATTATCCCGTGCTTTGTCAGGGTTTAGAGCAGCACGGACTTAAACAAGAAAGACGTTCAATGAGAATACAAGTTACTGAGATGGCCTTTGAATGGCTAGATGAAAGTAGCTTGGAACTTAGCTTTGTACTACCTGCGGGGTCTTACGCAACGGTTTTTCTTAATCAAATCGTTGATATATAAAATTAGTTAGCATCCAAAGATAGTCCACTCATCTTCCCCAACCCTCACCCTGCTAAGTGGAGGGAGTTTAATTGCTTTTTGGATGGGAACTTATTAAGAGTATCTAAAGAGTAAATAACATGGAAGCATCAATAGATATCAGCCTTTATCCACTACAACAGGAATACGTTAAACCCATTCTGGCCTTTATAGATGCGCTAGAAAAAGTGGACGATATTGTCGTCGTACGTAACCCTTTAAGCACTCAGGTGTTTGGAGATTTTAACCTTATTATGCGGCTATTAGATAAAGAAATTTCAACCGTTTTGGAAGCTATACCCGATTCAGTATTTGTCATCAAAATTGTCGGTAGAAATAGATTAGGAGTAACACGGTAATGAGTGAAATAGGCTCAATCTTTCCAACTATTATCAATGCTTTCTCAGCATTATCAGGCTGGGAAGTTCTGGCAACCGTGCTAGGTATTATTTATGTCATTCTTGCGGCAAAAGAATCCGTGTGGTGTTGGCCCGTTGGCTTTTTTAGCACTCTAATCTATACCATTTTGTTTTGGGAAGGACAGTTACCCATGCAGGCACTGCTTAATTTTTATTATATGGGTATGGCGGTGTATGGCTTTATATTGTGGAAACGTAGCAATAAAAAGGTCGCTGATACGGGTGCTGATGCTGGCAATGTAGAAAGTGAAGAACACCTTGTTATTTCAAACTGGTCACGGAAAAAACATTTTATAGTCATTCCCGTAGGATTATTGTTGAGTCTATCAATAGGGTATTATTTATCATCCAATACAGAAACCCGCTTGCCTTATCTGGACTCGGCTGTAATGATTTTTTCTATGGTTGCCACATGGTTACTTGCACACAAGATTCTGCAAACCTGGCTGTATTGGTTGGTCGTAGATAGTGCTGCAATAATATTGTATTGGCAGACAGGCTACTATGTAACGATTATATTGTTTATGGTTTATCTAGTACTTTCTGTTTACGGCTACAGGCGTTGGAAGGCTACTAGCCTTTTGAAGGTTCAAGTTGCATGATCCTAAAAAACGCAGTTGAAACTACTGCGAATGTCTATAGCACTGAATCTAAAG
>CAZDMX010000015.1:0-12753 GCA_964506085.1 uncultured Thiothrix sp.
TTGAAACGTAGCGAGAATGACTAGAGTGCTGAAGATAAAGGAATTTCTGGAAAATTTTGGCTTTATTCGTAGTCACTCTACGGGTGAAGTCAACATTTTCCAGAAAACCTTTAGATTCAGTGCTATAGGCATTCGCAGTAGTTTCAACTGCGTTTTTTAGGTTTAAGCATGATTTCCTTTTTGTCTGATAACAAGAGCCGCAGGTATTAAACAGAGGTAAGCTATAGAGCCTACAAAAACAATAATAAATGTAACTACTCAGGCTCACCCCCTGAGTAGTTACTAATAAATAAGGTACGACATCTTGAGCTCTCCTCTATTAGAAGAAATAAACACCAGTCTTAAAGAATTAAATCAGGTTATTCTTGGCAAAGAGCAGCAAGTGCGTTTGGCACTGACCTGTGTACTGGCGAATGGTCATTTACTGGTTGAAGATTTGCCGGGCATGGGTAAAACCACATTGGCACATGCGTTATCCACGGTTCTTGGCTTGGCTTATAGCCGCGTCCAATTCACCAGCGACTTGCTACCTGCAGATCTTATTGGCGCTTCTGTTTTTGATCCAAAATCAGCCTCGTTTAGTTTTCACAAAGGCCCGATATTTAGCTCTGTGTTCTTGGCGGATGAATTAAATCGTGCCACGCCCAAGGCACAAAGTGCTTTGCTTGAAGCAATGGAAGAAGGACAGGTCAGTGTGGATGGGAAGACCTATCCTTTGCCAGATCCCTTTTTTGTTATCGCCACTCAAAACCCACAAAGTCAGACAGGTACATTTCCATTGCCAGAATCTCAACTTGATCGGTTTATGATTAGGGTTTCTTTGGGCTATCCGAATCAAGCAGTAGAACGCCAAATTTTACAGGGTCATAAAGGCCGATCTGCATTAGACCAAGTAAAACAGCTGTTAAACCAGGAGAGTTTATTAAAAATTCAGCGTCTTGTGCCGCAGGTTAAAGTATCTGAGGCATTACTGGATTACGTGCAACGACTGATTGCACAGACACGGGAAAATGATTTATGCCATTTGGGTTTGTCCCCTCGTGGTGCTATCGCGTTAATGCGAAGCGCTAAATGTTGGGCGTTATTGCAAGGTCGTGGACATGTGCTACCTGAAGACGTACAGGCTGTTTTTGTGGCTGTAGTAGGCCATCGAATTGTGGGCAGAAAAGAAACTCAGGGTGATCAGTTAGCACGACACATTCTACATTCTGTAGATGCTATTGGAGAAGGTGTCAGTGCCTAGCTCAATACTGGCTGATAAAACCAAGCAGAAACATCTCAATAGCGGGTTAGAAAATCGTTTCCCTGCTGTAGCTGAAACGACCTTAGGTCTAAGAACTATTTTCATAATCCCGACGATGACCAGTATTGCGCTATTACTAACCGTGATGCTGTTGTTCTTAATGGGCATTAATTTTCAAAATGCATTGATTTATGGTTTAAGTTTTTGGTTACTCGCTTTGCTTGTGGTGAGCATATTTTTCACCTATAGAAACCTCACGGGTTTGAGCATCAAAGCGAAACAATCCACACCTTGTTTTGCCGGAGAAAAAGCCGTTTTTGAATGTCAAGTTTCATGCCCTACGGATCAAAATAAATCAGCTATTTTCATCGGCTGGAAAGATGAAGATGTTGCTGAAGTGAATCTTCACCAAGAGGGTCAAGCACAACAGCAAGGAATCAAAGGACAAACAAGCCAAAACTTGCGGATTAAACTGTCCCACAGCACTACACAAAGAGGCTACTTCAAGCCACCAAGATTAAGTATTTTCAGTCGTTATCCCATCGGTTTAATAGTCTCGTGGTCGTATGCTGCTTTAGAGATGCAAAGCATTGTGTTCCCAGCACCCTTACTGCAAGAGAGCACCGAAGGAGGGCAAAGCAAAGATGATCAAACTGAGCAAGGCGTAGAAATAGCCAATGGCTCAACCGATTTCTCAGGCATACGCGAATATCAACCGGGTGATTCTGCCAAGCATATTCACTGGGGAACTTATGCAAAAACAGGCAAGGTCTACACCAAGTCATTCGTTGATTATGCAACTGATGACTTATGGTTGGACTGGGATGCACTGAATTTACAAGGTGTTGAAACAAAGCTTTCTCATCTGTGTGCAAAAGTGCTGGAATGTCACCAACAACAGCTTGGCTATGGTTTGAAAATTCCCGGAAAAACTATTCAGCCGGACATCGGAGAAGTGCATAAGAACATCTGTCTGACGGCTTTGGCACTCTATGGTTTGGATACCTAAATGGAGAGCGAATAACGTGTTTACCAAGGGCTTTCCTGAGCATAAACAAATAACCTATGTCGGCATGTTGTGGTTAATAGCAGCGCAGCTTGTAGTCATGTTGCCGTTAATGTTTCACCTTCCTCTATGGCTCGTTCCGGTACTGTTGTTTTCTGCTGGATGGCGTATTCGGGTTATGCAAGGTCATCTTTCGCAGCCCGGAAATTTGCTGAAGCTCATTATGGGTGGTTTGGGTTTTGCTGCGCTGGCAGCCAGTGGTTTAGCAACGGTTTCACTGGATATGATGGCTTCTCTACTGATGCTGGGGTTTGCTTATAAATCATTAGAAGTGATCCAGCAACGAGATGGGATGGTCGTCATTCTGACCGGATATTTACTAGTTGCGGTGCAATTTTTATATGCTCAATCCATACTAACGGCTCTCTACGGCATCTTTTCCCTTACTGTATTAACGGCTGCGATGATCGCTATCCAGCGAACCAGTAAACAACAAGCCACTCAGCAAATAAGAAGCAAAGCTATTATGGCTAACCTCAAATTGGCAGCTGCGATGCTGTTAATGTGTTTACCGTTAATGATCACCCTGTTTATCTTTACTCCCCGTTTTTCACCGTTGTGGTCATTTTCCTTGCCGACCAGTCATGCAAAAACAGGTATTACAGATCGCATGACTCCAGGAGATATTGCCCGCTTGAGCCAATCGGATGAGTTAGCCTTTAGAGTCACTTTTTCAGGTGCGAGGCCACCGCAGCATGAATTGTACTGGCGAGGATTAGTATTACAGCATTTTGATGGAAATAGCTGGACACAGTTTGCCGATAACCCCTCTCCTGAAGTGGTAAAGTCCCGATTGCGGAGCAGTGAAAAAGAGGTCAAAAATCGTCTGCGAAAAAAAGGTTTTGGTCGGCAATATGAAGTGATATATGAGAAATCAGCCCAATCTTGGTTATTCGCACTGTCGCCAGTTGTTGACATAGATGGCGATGCGATTTACAGCTCGGATTTCAATATCATGGCACGACAAGATGTTATAGAACCCATGTTGTTAAAGCTGACCAGCTTCCCGCAGGCATTAAGGGAAGTAGAGTTGTCGCAATCAACCCGAAGTCTGGCATTGCAACTTCCTGAAAAAGAGAATAAAAAAAGTAGGGCGCTCGCTAAACAACTAATGGCAGTAGCTAATTCCAAACAAGACTATATCCAGAAGGTGTTGAATCTTTACAATGAAGATTTTTATTACACCTTGAGACCACCTGTACTTGAGCGCCAAAATTCAATTGATGGTTTCTTGTTGGGTAGTAAAAAGGGCTTTTGCGCGCACTATGCGGGCAGCTTTGTTTACATGATGCGAGCAGCAGGAATCCCGGCTCGTGTGATCGTGGGCTACCAGGGTGGCGAATGGAACGAGAAAAGTAATTATCTGACAGTCCGTCAGTACGATGCTCATGCATGGACTGAAGTCTGGCTTGAGAGCCAAGGCTGGGTGAGGTTTGACCCCACCACTATGGTTGCACCTGATCGAGTAGAAAAAAACTTACAAACAGCAGTACGTGAAGAAGGCAGCTTTTTAGAAGGGCAGATACTATCATCAGCTAAATACCAATGGCTGGGTAGCTTAAGAAAGCAGCTAGATGCGAGCCAATATGCCTGGCGGAAATTTGTATTAGGCTACGATGAAGAGGCACAGGTACATTTTATAAAGCGATTGTTCGGCGATATTTCTATACTAAAAGCAGCCTTAATAGCCAGCGCTATCATTCTTAGCATTATCATTCTTTGGCTTGTATTTTTAGGCTTGGCCAAAAAGCATCAGCATGAGGCGATTGAGCACCAGCTTTACAGACGCTTCTGCGACATACTTGAAAAACGGGGAATTAAAAGACAACCCGCTCAATCTCCGGCTGAATTTAGTCAGTTAGCCTCTGCCCAGATACCCGATTTAGCGACCGAAATTAATGCTTTTTCTGAGCTATATAGTACGCTTTGTTATGAACCTGATGATCAAAACAAGGCGCAGGGGCATATTGATAAACTCAAGAAAATGATCAAGGTTATTAGTAAGAACAACTGAAAACTCGTTGCTAAAACATACCTATATTCGACTTTTATAACATACTTTGAAAAACACCGATCTGGTGATAGTGTATGTTTATACCTAGGGCAAATGGGCTTAGTTCTAGACATAAAAATCAAAATAATATGATGGACTGATCTTGCAAAAACTATACGTGCAGGGCGTTACTAAAAAATTAAAGCGTTAAGACTTAACTTGATTATTGTCGATATCCCTTTGTTCTTAAATTCTAATCAATTATATTTAGGAGTTAAGGATGACGAAAAAAAAATCAATGCTTTCCATGATTCTGCCGCTTGTATTAGCAATGGGCGGTGTGGGCTGTAGCACTAACTCTCCAGTCAAGCACGATTCAGTTGCTAACAAAACCGTATCAACTGTGACGATAGCAAAAATGGAGAGTAATAATAAAGCTGATAAAGCCTTGATAGACGCTGCGATAAAAGCACTTGCAAAAGAGAATAAGGCTGAACTTATAGCAAAGAAAAAAGTATGGATAGCAAAGCGCCGAAAGCAACATGCAGAAAAAAAGCAACAGCTTTTAAAATTGAAGCAGCAGCAACTAGCGCTTAACAAGAAAAGACTTTCCTCCCGACAGAAATATAACTCAAAGAGCGTTAGCCCTAAAATTAGAAAAGTAGTATGGAGAACCAATAAGTCGTATTCACTGACAGGGGACTTTTCGCGTAATGCTTCCGCCAAGGCCTTTATAAAACATATGTCCCGTTCTTATAATATGGATAGAAGTTATCTGAACCGGATTTTCTCAGAAGCGCAAAACCTGAAGCGGGTTTCCAGATCTGTGTCACCTCCACAGAAGCGAAAGCAGCGAAAGAAGTCAAAGTCCTATGGACGGATGGGACGCTGGACTCGCTATCGTCAATACTTTATCACCCCAAGACATATCAACGGAGGGGTTAAATTCTGGAGAGAGCACGCAGCTACACTTAATAGGGCATATCAACAATATGGTGTTCCTCCTGAATACATCGTGGCAGTCCTTGGAGTAGAAACTATTTACGGGGGCAATGTAGGTAAAACCCGCGTGCTGGATTCGCTATCCACTAAAGCGTTTCATAAAGGACGGCGTAAAAAGTTTTTTAGAAATGAACTCGAAAAATACCTGCTTATGGCTCAAAGCGAAGGTTTAAACCCAATTGCAATAATGGGATCTTCGGCTGGTGCAGTGGGGTTATGTCAATTTATGCCAAGCAATTTTAAGACATTAGGGGTTGATTATAATAGAGACGGCACCTGCAATCTTTGGGATCCCGTAGATGCGATTGGTAGCATAGCTAATTATTTTAGCAAACACGGTTGGAAGAGAGGCGGCCCTGTTGCTGTACGTGCCATTGTTCAAGGAAAGAGCCATAGAAAGTTGCGTTCAGGTTATAAGCGGAAATATAGCCTTAGTCGTCTGGCAAACAAAGGAGTACGTCCACATGGCAGGATGGATAGCACGGTGCGCTTTTTACGTATGAACACTAATGCCGGTGATGAAGTCTGGCTTGGTGGGCATAATTTCTATGTCATTACTCGCTATAATCACAGTGGCATGTACGCACTTGCTGTACATCAGTTAGCTCAGGAAGTTAAAAGACGTTATCAAGGCCAAGGCGGAATGAGAGTTGCTAGTAGATAAGCCAAGTGTCTGTCTTTCTGGCGACTACGAAACCGCAAGGTAGATAAGGAACGTGCATGAAATAAGTTGAACATTCTGACTTGCCTTTTTCTCCCTGAATCCTTGATCTTATTCGTCGCGTAGCGCAACTATGCTCCTCATAAGATCAAGGATTCAGGAATAAAAATTCTACGTCATAATTGTTCAACTTATTCCGTGCACGTTCCTTAGGAACGGAAAATACTTCATGTAATCAAAATGCTACTAAAAACGAAATTTATCGCCCGAACAAACCTTTATCGGTATCAAACTTGTAGTTCAGGTCGATTTCTTGTTGTTCGCCAGACAGGATTTCGGCTTGCAGGCGTTTGTTGATTTGATAAGTGACGGCGACTTTTTGTAAAGAATCAAATAGCCCCACGATATATTTTACGTACAGCCGAGAACTGAGTTGTTTACCGAGCGACAATTCACTATCCCGATAGTTACCGGTGCTGGAGCTAATACCTACATTATCCAGACCTATCCCGCCACCTAGCTTTTGTGCCAATGTTTCGCCGCCTTTGATTCCAAGACCTGAAACGGCACTGGTTAGTAGCGCGGAGTCACCGGATGTTGCACTTGCAACAGAATTCCCTGTTAGTAAATAACTCAACGTGTCAGTTTCTGATTGGGGTGGTTCTGAGAATAGCTCTGATTCAGGATGTTGAGCTGTACCGCGTAATTCAATCCCTACAAGAATTTTACCAGGAATTCTTCTAATGGCACGGATATCGAGTCCTGGATCGTCGATTGAACCATCAAATAGTAACCGACCCCGTTCTATTTCCAACTCTTGTCCATAGGCTTTATAAATACCATCAATGATATTTAGTGAGCCTTGAGTAACTATATCCTGACGTGTTTTTTGAACACGGATTCGACCCGTGAGTCGAGAGTTAAAGCCGAAGCCGGAGAAGGATACTTTGTCACCTAGCTCAATGACTACATTAGGCTTGATATCTAATACAGGTTCGTTACGGGCAGCAGTCTTTGCCTTCTTTACAGCAGCACCGCCCTTTTTGTTCTGTTCTCGTCCGACAATGACAATATCATCGGAGCGTTGTTTAGCCGATGTCGGAATCTCTCTTAATGTAATCGTGGTTTCGGGTACTTTTATGGTGCCGGTGATAACAACAGACTTAGGCTGAGCCTTTATCGTTAAGTTGGGTGACACCTGCGCTTGTACCTCATGGGTATTCATCAGTAATAGCCGATCTCCCAGCAGATTAAGATCAGCTTTCCAGTTAGGTAAATTGGCAAGGTACAATTTACCGTTAGCCTTAAGCGTACCTTGCCCTGCCTTCAATGAGCCATTAATAAGCATTTGATCGGCACGATTGGCTTGCAAGGTTAAATTGATATCCCGAAGGCGCGCTCCTGTTTCCGGTATAAATAACGAGGCATTTTTCAAGTGGGTGGAGCCTGTAATAACAGGTTTACCCAGAGTGCCTTTAACAATAATATCGCTATCTAGCTTACCTTTTAACTCGTCAATATCATTGGAAAATTGCTGTACCCAATTGATATCGGGAATGGAGATATTGGCTTTAGCATTGATACGTGACGACTGATAACCCTTAGCGTTCTGAACAAGATCAACCCGTCCTTCAGCGCGTAACTGACCTCGACCCTTCACATCAAAACTGGCTTTAAGGTCAGCGCGTTTGTTGTTAATCGTTATATTTGCTTGTGCATTTGAGTATTGCAAGGTTTCAGGTCTACCTTTGGCATCCTTGATGGTAATGTTGCTATTGGGCAGACTAATATCTATTTTACCATTGGGCTTGCCATTAACCTGAGTGAAATCAAAATCTGCATTGACAAGACCAGGAAGCGAGATGTTATCAGGCATCCAAGGCTTCCCCATAGCTAATGGAATTTGTTTTAATTTTCCTTTTGCTCGAACACCTTTGGCTGCCGACCATTGGCTCTCAGCACAAACGCTAGCGCGACGGTTGTTACTTAGGCAAAAACTCGAGGCACTCACTTGTTTGGCGGAGGCTTTTATTTTTACTGGATTATTGAGTTGCCAGTTACCGGCAGGAGTGTCGCGAAGTCCCAGCTTCTGAAGTGTTCCTTGCCATTGTTCCTTGCTCCAGCCACCTTTTGCAAGCAGATTGACCTTGCCATCCTTATGTTGAAGATCAAGCGTTAGCGTATGGTTCGTCAGTTTGCCTTTGCCATCTATAATCGCACTTTGAATGACATTTTCACCTTGTTTGAGATTTTTTAAGGTAGTCTTAAGGGTGTAAATGTCTGCACGTTGGTTAGCTTTAAGCTCAACAGATGCAATACTCAAATCATCATAACGTAGGCGTTTCCCGGTTAAATCAGCCTTAAGCTGTAGCTGTTCCAAATTACCCGCTAATTTGCCTTGTCCTTTTAAACTCCCCCCCAGACCCGGCCAGACTTGGGAAAGTTTAGGTGCATCAATTTTCCACTGTAGGTCAAAAGGTTCGCTGGCTTTGCCATTTGCCTGAAGGCGGTTTTTACCGGCTAAAATGGTTAAGTCTTGTAGTGTTAGCTTGCCTGCTTCAGAACTAACATCGCCTTTTATATCTAAAGGTCGTTCTTCTACTTTGCCCTTGAGGGTGATAATTCTTAGCTTATAAGAGGATCCATCCAATGCGCCAGATAGCTTTCCGGAACCTTTTACATGGCCCTTGATATCGGCGTATAACTGGCTAATGTTTTGCGCGTTGATGTCCCAACTAATACCTAGGTCTTCCGCAGAGTTGCCATTTAGAATTAGCTGGTTTTTACCAACGCCTAGTTTGAGGTTGTGTGCGCTGATTGCTTCGTTTTGTAGCTTGATATCGCCACTTGCTTGTATTGGGAAGTTTTGAGCCTTAGTCTTCAACACTCCTTGCAGGGAGCCAATGTGTAAGGCTGCACGAGAGCCATCCAGCAAGCCTTTTGCATGGCCTTCACCTTTTAATCGCCCGGCAATTTCAGGGTAGAGTTGCGATAAGTTTTTCGCATCAATTTGCCAGTCAATGCCTTGTTCTTCGTCAGCTGAACCATTCAGCTTGAATTGATTCACGCCTACATTAATGACTAAGTCTTCGGCAGATATAAGTTGCCCATCAAGCTTTACACCACCACTGGCATCAATGGGATAATCAAGCACTTTACCCTTAAGTGTCTCTATGAAAACAGAGAATTGAGAAGCATCGCGTTTGCCGGTCACTATCCCTTTGCCGACTAATTTACCCCGTATAGACTTATGCAGTTGTGCCAGTTTAGGTGCATCTAATTGCCAATTAATAGATATATCATTGTCAGTAGCGGTAGCATGTCCATCGGCTGTCAGACGGTTATCACCAACGCTTGCACGTAATGATTTAAGCGAAAAAAGTTCATCGTTGATGGTCAACTGCATAGCGGCATCAATCGGAAAATCTTGTAACTTTCCCGTTAGTTTTTTTAGTTCTAACTGAACATTTACTGTGTCGGTTAATGATCCTGTAGTTTCCCACTCCATACTCAAATTGCCAGGAAGGTCTGCGATAAATGCAGCTGGATTCAAGCCATCTCCGCTGAGTGCTAATTCCCAGTTTAACTTTGGTGACCAGGTCATCCGACCTTTTAAATTCGCCTGTCCCGCATCTCCATCCAGATGCAATGTTTCTACTGCCAATTGTTCTAGGTTGCCGTTGCCCAGCAGGGTTAGTTGGTACTTGGGGTATTCGGCATATTTCCAGTGACCGTTTGCAGTGAGTTGATAATCAATAACTTCACCTTTGATGCCGAGGTTCAACAAACCAACCCCGATGCGTTTACTATCACTTTGAGCCGTGATATCTAGATGAATAGGATGGGGTGATGAAAGTCCCATTTCACCCTTGGCTTTGACAATCACTTCGCCGTCATCGTCATATAAATTACCCGACAGATTGCCCAGTTTCAAGCTGTCATTTTCAACTTTTACACTTAGCTGAACATTACGCAATTGAATAAGTGCATCGCCTTGTTTGATATGTAGTTCATCAACCACAACATTTTTTAAATCGACATCAATAGGCAAGTGGAGGTCTGGAAGGGTTATCTCAAAGGGTTTGAATTGCTTTTTTTCTTCATCGTCCTTGGGTAGTGAAATGGTGATTAACTTGGAGGTTAAGCTTTTTACGGTTATTTTAGGTGGCACACCCAAGCCTTTAAGCTCGGCATCCGTGATTTCAATATCTAGACCTTCTTTTTGCCAGCGGATACGCTGAATTTTCAAATCGCCTAGTAAACTGCCATCTACCCCTTCAATTTCCAAATCTGCAAAGGTATTAGAAATACGATTAAGTAAAATGGCCGAGCCACTCTTTGTCGCCGATAGGAAAAAAATACTAACGGTAAGTAGCAGCAGAATAATAATTAACGCACTTAGCGGCGTTATAATTAAATAGCGTAGTACCTTGCGCGCTCTGGAAGGTTTAACGGTTTTTTTAGTCATAGATCAGACCCAAGACTAAAATACAAGTTAATATCAGAAGTGTCATCTTCAGGAACAGCCAGATCAACGCGAATCGGACCTAGAGGGGATTTGTAACGAATACCCACACCATAACCGACTTTAATAGTGAAATCATTCCAATCATTAAACGCATTGCCTGCATCAATAAAAGCAGCGGTACTGATCTTGTCCTTCAAAGCAGAAGGAACAGGTATAAGAGAATGAAAAGAAAGGGGATGCTCATATTCTGCACTCATCACCAGCAAATTCTTACCACCAATGACATCATTGTTGCTATTCCTTTCCCCCAAACTTTCAAAGCTATAGCCTCGTACTGAGTTTTGTCCACCTGCGAAAAAGCGCAGTGATTTAGGCATTTCTTCAAAATCCCCAACAAAGGATGAACCCAGTTCTCCTTGCAGGATAATCTTGCCTTGATTTTTGAGTGTGTGTAAATATTTACCTGCAATATCAACTTGCAGGATGCTCTGATCGCTTAAAAATCCTTCGGCAGCACCCTTGATGCCTGCATTTAGCCGCCAGCCTTTGGTAGGAAACAAGGAGTCGTTACGTTGTGTTTTGCGGGTACTCACTCCGAATAAAGTGAGCTGGCTGTGAATATCTTCCTCACCCTCTACTTGGGTTTCTTCATCCAGATAGTTGATGGAGGCTATCTGTTGCCATTCATTATCATTACGACGATGGTAATCAAAGCCAAGTTTTAAAGCAGTACCGCGAATATCATTATTGTCACTTCGATTCCAGCTAGCTGAGGCTGTAGCGAACTCATACTCAGGCTTCCACAATGGAACCTTGTATTTAAGCCCAACGGAAGGATCTTTTTGAGAAACACGAGTGGTTAGATTCAGTTGATGCCCGTTGCTATTGACCCAATGCGTATCCATAGTGCCCTGAATAAACCCTCCATCATCCGTTGCAAACCCTAAAGCTCCTTTATAGGTATAACGCTTTCGCCGGGTTGTTTTAATATCAACAGGGATGATGTTTTTAGCAGCTTTGTCGTAGCCCGCTCTGACCTGTACATTTTTGTAATAGCTGCTTTTTTCTAATAGACGTTGCTGCTTTATGAGCTTATTCGAACGGAATACCTCGCCTTCTTTAATTAACGTATAGCGTTGAATATATTTTGGCGCAAGAATATCTTGCTCTACCGTGACTTTACCAAAGCGATAACGCTCGCCCGTGTTAAAAACCAGATCAATATCTGCTTGATGAGTGCGTGTGTTTACTTTAATCGTGTGACTGCTAAGGTCTGCATCAAAGAAGCCCAGACTGTTGGCGGTACGTTTTAAGCGTGTTTTGAAGTCTTCATAATGTTGCGAAACTAAAACATCTCCAGGCTCGTAAGGAGGCTTGGCAAGAATCGATTGAAATTCAGGTAATTCTTTTCCAGGGCCATTAAGTTGAATATTTAGTCTATTTACGGTTACTGTTTTTCCGGGTTTTACGGCAATTTTAAGTACCCAGCATTGCTTTTCTTTTCGCTCTTTGTGAGATGTCATTTTGAATTGGGCATCGAAATAGCCCAAGGCTTCTGCGCTTTCCAGCAATTTTTCCGAGGAGGCATCAATAAAGCGTTCAACGCGACGCAGTGTGGAGCTACAGTTTAGGTTGCGTAACGAGGGCAGGAAGGCCTTGATATTATCGGCCAGTTCCTCAGTGGCACCTGATACATGGACTTCCACCGGAGGTTCATTGCTATCATCCGCTGCGGACACTACAAAGAGTGTACTTAGTAATGCGATAAAAAGTATTCTGGTGGAAATTTTATTATTAATTGTGGCTGTCATTCTTAAACACTGTTATCCATTAAATCTATTAATCCAGCTCAAACCCTGATTGTGATTACACAACTTTGTTGTTGTTGTGGATAGAATGCTGGAATTGGTGCAATAATTCAATAACTTATTAACTATACATTGACAGTGTGATCGTGAGTTTCTAACCAGGGAGATAAAGTCTTAAACAGGCTGTGAGCTGTGTAAGGTTTAGCTAGATAGTCGTCCATACCTGCCTTGAGACATTTTTCCCGATCATTCGGCATGGCGTTGGCGGTAAGAGCCACAATAGTAATTTGATTGGTAGCGGTATCCTTTTCATATTGCCTTATGTTTCGAGTCGCGGTGTAGCCATCCATTATCGGCATTTGACAGTCCATGAGAATTAAATCAAAGTTGCCTTTTTTCCTTGCCTCGACGGCTTCTTGTCCGTTGATCACTACTTCAAAATCAAGCCCAAGCTTTGTCAGGAATTCTTTACCGACATATTGATTAACCTTGCTGTCATCAACAAATAAAAT
>CAZDMX010000016.1:0-12738 GCA_964506085.1 uncultured Thiothrix sp.
GTATAGATGTTAGATTAGTGCTTATGCTAGTTATTTTTAGTTTTTTCGTGAGTAGTAGAAAAATGAGTCGTAGTTAATATAGTAGATTAGGAAGAAATTATGATTAAAAAAGTATTATTATTAAGTAGCCTAAGTTTTTTTATAATGGGTAGCAGTATAGTGAATGCCTTACCAAAAGTACCTAGTGCTGCGCAAATCAAAGCGCAACAGGAAACAAAGTATGCAGCTGAAACGCTGCGTATGAAAAAAAGGGACGCGTCGAGAGATGCAGCAGCAGCGAAGAGCCTTGGGTTTCCCTATTTATTAGCCCATCATGCTGGGCGTAGCACATCTTTGGTGATTCCTGGCTTGGCACAAAAAGACTATAAAGCAGCCCAAGCTCGTTGCCCCATTCTGATTCTGGATGGATTAGGTGACACGATATTTGGTCCGCAACATATGGCGTATCGAAAAGCTGCGACAGACTATGCTGCAACATTTAACAAGATAACTTTTAAGGCGTGTAAGTAGTTGTAACTGAGTTTTTTAGGATAATTATTCTAATGAAATTTAAACTGTAGGGCGGATAAGCGATAGCGTCATCCGCCGTGCGGTGATCGAGGCAGCGTGGCGGATGGCGTTCCTTATCCGCCCTACGATCTTGTTGAATTATTGTTAATAATATTTTGGTCAGTTATTTACCCGCTATTAATAAAGCTGCACAGTCTCTAAGCATCACTTCCATAGGAGCAACAGCTCTGCTTTTGAACGAGTAGCAAGCACCCTTCGACAAGCTCAGGGTGAACGGTCATCTCATCTATTCGTCATGATACTCGTCACAATATCCATATACTTCCACAGATATTTAGTAGGGTTTAGCCTATCCTTAAGTGAACAGGTTAATCTAACTTTGGGAGTAGACGAATGAACAAAGAAGATTCTAAAGACAAAGTGGAAAGAGGTTATTCTTCAATGTTAAAAGCCGTTGAAGATTTGGTTGCGAAAGAAGGCAAGAACCTTAAGGAAGCCATGCTAATTGCGGAGGATAAGCTTTCTGAATGGGGCGAGCTAGGTCGCGAAGAAGTCAACACGATAAGCGACGAGGTTAAACGTGATTTGGGTTCTTTGGGTGAGACAGTCGAAAAGGCGAAATCCTCATTTAGGGAAAAATGGGAGATTGATTCCCAGTACCTTTCAGATTCCACCTGGAATATTCTAAGTAGCGTTGCCGATAAAACTACGCTTGCCTTGATGGAATTTAGGAATGATATACAAGAAAGAGCAGAAGAGGCTAAAAAGGATTTACATGAACGTGAACACCATGATCATCGGGAGTGGCATAGTGATCATGAAATGTGGCTGGATGATATTGAGCTGTGGCAAAAAGAATGTTTGCAAGCGGATCGAAGTCTACAGTCGATTCGGGAGAGTTTACGCTTACGCATTGAGCTGCTAACAAAACATCAAAAAGCGATTCATACGCATGAGTATATTGATGGCGTGCATGAGAAAGAAATTGCCCGTTCTGAGGAAGATCCTGATAACCCTATTCTTGATACGATTAGTCAGTATAACGAAGATGGCTACACAGAGATGATTGCAAGGCATAAAAAGGAAGCGGCACTTCATCAGCAATTCAAGCAAGAACAACGAAAAATTATGACGCTGATCGCTAAGCTTAATAAGCTTATCTGATTACTCAAGTCCTAGAAATGAGCGGACGTTTCGCATAAAGCTTTTGTCTTCTTCTTTATTTTCCTTGGCTGGATTTGGAGTCTTTTCTTTAGTGAGAAGCTTATTCGTAGTTAAGTTGGTTTTTGGGTTTGCAGGAATAAGTTGCTCGGTATTTTTTATCCACTCAGGAATATAGTCTACAAGAGCTTTTTTGTAAGGAGCAAATAAGGCCTCACGCTTTTTCTCTTCTTCTTCCATCCCCCTTTTCCATTCATTTTCATCTATCTCGTACGTGTTAGCACCTTGCAAGCTGTCTGGTAAGTTATATTCAGGCAAACAATCGCCGTGTAAGTCTGCTTTACCTTTCACAGGAAGATAACGACCCTCTATGTAATGCCAGTCGGCGATAATGCTACCGCAACGCTCAGTCGTTTCTTCGTTGCCACTTAGGTGAGAGGCAATAGTAATATTTTTATAAGTGCTTGTTTCGCTGTAGCGCAAGGTCAGAGTGTTATCTTCCCCTTCGAAGAGTATGTTGTATTGGTCTCCGATTTGTTGGACAAGCCAGATGTGTCCATATTGTTGATCCGTTAGACAGTTCGAATCAATACTCAGTACCCACTCCTTCGTATCAGCGTTATTGTCCATATCTACAGCAAGGCTATCGACTGCACAGTCTTTTAAGCTACCGTCATTGATAGCTTTGTGGATGACAGGATAGAGTTTACTAAAGGGAGATGAGGCGTTTTTTATTTCCCCGTTGATAAGTACATCTTTAATACTGTCTGGAGCGGACTTCATTGCCATGACTTCATTGGCACTTACGGGCAGATTAGCGCTTTGCTTGCGATCTATCATAATGAGCTTGTAAGTGTCGTTGCACAAATTCACCAGTTTGTTATGCGCGTAGAGTTTCTTATCGGCTTCCGCCTGACTGACTCCCAGACACCATTGGATATGAGCTGCTTTATCTGCGCTCCAGTGTGGTTGATCTTGCTGACAGACTTCTAGTGCGCTTTTACCTTTGTGTGGCAAGTTAATCAACGCACGTGCATAGGTTTCGCAGTATTCTTTATCGGCAGCTAGTGCGGGGCTTAGTACAGAGCTGAAAACGATGAAGCACAAGCTGATCAATAGCGATAAAGTGGTTTTCTGCATAGGTATTCTCCTGAATGTGTTCAACTTATTCCGTGCACGTTCCTTATTTTATCACTTTAGCGAGTGTACCCGCCATCTTTGCAGATTCTTTTATACGCGTCAGGATATGCGTGGTTGAATCTGATCGTCTGAGTGCGGCAAAGAAATCCTCCATATTGAAGTCTTTGTAATAGGTTCCGCGTTTTGTCATTTTCTGGCGGTTATCAGCTATTGCAGCATTTGAATTACCTGAATTGACTCTACCGTACTGATAGGACGATGTGCGGGAGAAACTATTGATGTAGATATTGGTACCGCCAGCTAAACGCAATGGCAAAAGATTCACATGAATGGGTTCGCCGTTAGGGCTGGCTAGGTCTAATGTTCCTGATAACAAGCCTAATATGGCTATTTGATGTGCGCTATTGGTCTGCACAGTGATATTTTCCATATGAATATTTTCAAATGATCCATCACTGGCAAATAGACCTTGCAAGGCTCCTTTGGAGCGTATGCTAATGTTCTTGATAGTAATGTTCTTTAACTTCGCCCCCGCAAACTGACTGTTATATCTAGTAATGCTGCGATCAGCTGGAATCAATTGTATGGCATCACGATGGGCGAGATATTTATAATATTTTAGTTTGGGAGCTGGGCCAACGTGCTGATTGATACGGTCAATCATGCTATTAAAATCATTGGGGAAGGAGGTATCAAAGATGGTGTCATTAATGGTATAGCCTTCTAAACGTACATTTGATACTTTTATTTTAAAACAATCACGAATATACGGGTTGTTTATAGTCGTCCCTGCAGGAGGTAGTTTTGAAGCATGGGTTATATCGTAGAGCGTCTCTTTTGCAGGGATCAAATGTTTGTATTGTCCCTGTTTCAATAGTGTATCTATAACCTCCATATAGGCGTGTTCATTCGAATAGGTTCTTGAAGTTAGATATTTGTTGGCAATAGATTTTTCCAGAGTACTTGCCTGACCAGTGCTTTGCTGAGTAGAGCCTTGTGATGAGTGGCTAGTCGTGCTTACTGTTGGAGTAGTTGGGGTAGTTGGGGTTGTATGAGTGTTAACACTAGGTGCGGTAGCTCCTGAGAGGCTAGCGGTGAGTTGTTTGACTTGCTCGTTATACTGGTTTCTTTTGCGCAGATACTCATTAGCTTGCTGGTGATTTCCCTGTTTCAAGGATGTGCGCATTTTTGTATCTGCATCTTTAGATTTGTGGTTCAGTTCTGTAATCTGGGCTTTAATCGCATTACGGTCTGTGCCTTGTGGTGTCTGCGGCGCTTGTGATGTAGCGGTATGGCTGGTTGTTTGATGGCTGGCAGGCTGTGCTGCTCTGCCTTCAAGTAGAGCTTTTTCAGCTAATAGATCATTTCTTTTTTCAATCCACTCATTGGCTTTGGGAGAGTTATATTTTTGGTACTCTCGAATCATTTTATCGGTATGCGCTAATTCTAGAGCAATAACACTGAGACGTTTGCGACTATCTGCTCCCTGTGAACCCGCAGATAATTGACTCCTCTGCCCCGTAATTCGTGATCTTCTTGCTAATAATTCATTTTTACGTTGAATCCACTGGTTGACCTTAGGTGAATTGTGTTTTTTATATTCACGAATCATTTTGTCAGCATGAGCAATTTCCAGATCAATAACGCGGACTTGGTTATTAGTGGTTTGCGCGGCTGCGATGGCGTCTCTGGATACAGATTCAGGCGCACTCTGCGTGCTGGGTGCTTTTGGTGTAGTTGGTTTATTCGGCAGAGGAGGAGGGGTAGAAGGGGGTTGATTGCCTGCTAATATCGCCTCCTTTTGAGAAAGGAGCTGGTATTTTCTGCTGATCCAATGCTCTGCTTTAGGAGATTTAAATCTCTGATATTCAGCAATCATTTTATCGGTGTGAGTAAGATCGGCATTAATGCTATTGAGTTTCTTTTGTTGATCAGGCGTTAGAGAACGAGGTGTGGGTTTAGCTTGACTGGTTTTTGGTTGTTTTGCAGGTGATGTTTGAGGGTCACGGGTAGCTGTGTTAGCCGTCAATGTGGCTCTTTCTTGGAGAAGTTTATTCAGTAGAGCTGTTTGTTTATTAACGGCAGCTTGTTCGCCCCTCTCGGAGTGTATGGAAATTTTCCGCTCAATATAGCTGATTTGATTGTTAAGTTGCCTTAGTCTTCGTGCATCTTTTGCAGAAAGTTGCTGCGTAGAAATGTTTCTAGATACAGGTTTATCTTCGGCAATACTTTTGCTTTGCGTTTGATGGGTTGTTAAATCTTTATATTCTTCATCCAGAACGGCTATTTCGTCTAGCCATATTTTTTCAATGTCAGGGCGGTTTTTTTTACGAGCATCTTCCACTCTTTTTTTATATAACGCTTTCTTTTCTTTAAGCCGATTAATTTTCATCTGAAGGGAAGTAGTAGCCATAGTGATAAATTCCTAGGTTGAGTTTTTATCGTTATTACAGTCGCTTGGGGTGCGTTATTGATAAAGTATAGGAAGAGGTGATGATTTGTCAATCAATCATTTTTAAACAGTGCTTTATTACAGTGCTGATTAGAAGATTAATTAGAATATTGTTTCTATTTGTTTTTTATATGGAAAACAGCCCTGAGTAAACGGTGAAAGGAATACACACTCTGTCGGTGATTCTTGTGGTTAGATAGAGGCAGAATGTATTATCTGTTTGATTGCTTATGATACATATTCATCAAGAACTAATAAGAACAAAAAAATGAATAATAAAAACCAATATTTACTAACTCCTTTTCTTTTAGCCTTTTCAATATCTGCGCTATTGCTTCCACAGGCTTCTATTGCAGGCAAGATATCTGCGATTGATTGGGATAATGATGGGCTCAGTGATAAAACCGAAGCACGAATTGGTTCCAGTATTTACCTCGCTGATACCGATGGTGATGGCATTTCTGATAAAGACGAAATCGGAAATATCCGCAAACCACGTGATACGGATAAAGATGGTCGAATTGATATTCTCGATGATGATGATGATGGTGATGGTATTCCTACGGTACTTGAAGGAACACTCGATACAGACAAGGACGGGAAAGCCAATTATCTAGATACAGATTCCGATGGAGATGGTCTTGCTGATGGTTTTGAGGTGCGTTTAACCGGAAGAGACAGCAATGAGGATGGCATAGACGATCTCTTCGATGCTGAAGCAACAAAAGGACAAGACGTTAACGGTGACGGGATAGACGATAATATTGTTTTTGTAGATTCTAATAAAAACGGTGTGGCTGATATCTTGGATAAAAAGAGTAGTCTTCCGCATCTTAAACTTAGATTAAAAAATGACGCTGCAAAATCGGCTAGTAGTAAAAAAGAAATTGTTCGTATGGCAGAAAATAAGCCGCCTGTGAAAACAGTTGTTGTTGCAGCGGCCAAGCTACCAGAACGCAAGGTTAGTCAGAATAAGAATATAAAGCATACAGGGCATAGCTACACAGAAAAAAAATCAAACTCGGCCAGTAAAAATGCGGATTATGGTGGCTCAGGATACTTTTATTGCGGTAGCACTGGTAAAATTGTGAAAGGAATTAAAGGCTTTATGATGACACCTCCTGGCAAGGTTTCATTGCTGCGCGATGCAACAGAGGGAGATTACAAATGGCGAGTAGAAGAACCGGGTACTTATGCCATACAGTTTCAGATACCCGGAGGAATGTCGATTGTTCGTGGGTTAGCAAAAGGTAGACGAATTATTAAAGAAGGTGATAGCCATCCATTGATTCTGGGTACTGCGGAAAATCCGGCTAAAAAAGGTTATCTCGTAAACGCTAAAAGCAAAGACAATGTGTGGTATACCTCTTTTGAAATTAAGGATAATGCGCCCTTGGTGAAAAATAATAATATCCCGTTAGCGGGTGGAGTGTGTAATAAATAACGGTCGTGGGCTTCTACGTTTATATTCTAAAGTGTACGGATAAAAGCTACTATACTGGACATACTGATAACCTTGAGCAGAGACTCGCCCAACACCAACAGCGTGTTTTTTCTAAATGCTATACCGCTTCCCGTTTGCCTGTTGAGCTTCTTTACAGTCAAACTTTTTTAACCCGAGAAGAAGCTTTGGCTTCCGAACGACAAATAAAAGGTTGGAGCCGGAAAAAGAAAGAAGCAATGATGCGTGGCGACTGGAATGAAGTATCGAGATTGGCTCGTAACACCCTTCGACAGGCTCAGGATGAACGGAATTCTGCTGATTAGTTAGCATCAAGAAAGTAGTAAAACCCTCTCCACCTAGTAGGGGATTGCTCTTGATTGTGAATATAGCACCGTTCATACTGAGCTTGTCGAAGGAGAGCCGCAATGAAGCCTAGTTAGAAGCTAATAGTAACAGACGCTGATGCCTTCTTAGCCGTATCAAGCGCCTTATCCAAGGTTTCATCTCTAGCCAAAACAACCCCCATCCTACGTTGACCTTTTACTGCGGGTTTACCGAATAAGCGGAGTTGGGTATTAGGTTGTTCCAGCACCTTGTTCAGGTTGCCAAATTCCGTTTGTGTAGATTCACCTTGAGCCAATATTACACTGCTAGCAGAAGGCCCATAGAAATGAATGTTAGGGATAGGTAAACCAAGAATAGCTCGTGCATGTAGCGCAAATTGAGATAAATCTTGTGAGATCATTGTGACCATGCCGGTGTCGTGAGGTCGAGGAGAGACTTCACTAAAAATGACCTCATCGTCTTTGATAAACAACTCCACACCAAAAATACCTCGTCCACCTAAAGCAGTAGTCACTTTTTCAGCAATTTCTCGGGATTTATTAAGAGCGGTGTCGCTCATTGCTTGTGGTTGCCAGGATTGTCGATAGTCACCATCAATCTGCACATGGCCAATGGGTTCGCAGTAGCTTGTACCTCCTTCATGCCTGACAGTCAGTTGAGTAATTTCATAGTCAAAATCAACAAAGCCCTCAACGATGACCTTCCCTGCGCCCGTACGACTGCCCTGTTGGGAGTAATCCCAAGCGGCATCAATATCAGCTGATGATTTAAGGGTACTCTGACCTTTTCCTGATGAACTCATAATCGGTTTAATGACACAGGGAATACCTATATCTTCAACGGCTTGTTTAAACTCAGCTTCAGTGTCTGCAAAGCGATAAGGAGAGGTCGTTATGCCTAGTTCTTCCGCAGCGAGACAACGTATTCCTTCACGATTCATGGTTAGTTTTGCTGCATTTGCAGTAGGGATAACCGTATAGCCTTCGTTTTCTAAATCAACCAATGTGTCTGTTGCGATAGCTTCAATTTCTGGCACTATAAAATCAGGCTTTTCAAGTTCTATGATTTTTCTAAGTGCTGCACCATCCAGCATTGAGATTGTATGACTGCGGTGGGCGACTTGCATAGCAGGTGCGTTTTCATACCGATCAACGACAATCACCTCTACGCCTAAGCGTTGTAGCTCAATGGTGACTTCTTTACCTAGTTCACCACCGCCACAAAAGAGAACACGAGTTGCTGTGGGTGAGAGGGGAGTTCCTAATGTGCTCATGGCTATTGATGACCTCTTTGGAAGATGGTTGGCAGGTATCTGTTATCCGTAAAGACAAAGATAGGCTGTTTCAGTTTTGATATTTACTTCAAAAGAGCTGTTTGCAGCCACATCAAAAGAATCACCTGAGGTGAAGGTGATAGCTTCACTATCATCAGGACGTTTAATGGTCATAACTCCACTGACAACCGTCACTTTTTCTTTATCAGCCGTATTAAAGGTGTAATCGCCTGGAGCCATTACGCCAACAGTGGCAGGTAGGTCTTCAGTTTGATAGGCAATGGATATGACTTTGCCGTCAAAATATTCGTTTGTTTTAAACATAACTGGATTTCTTATTAGTTATAGAAATAGACAGTATCTTACTATGAGATTTTGAAATAAAAAGCTGTTTATCCATTTATTGTGAACGGTAACTTTTCTGGAGAAATTATGTCTTGGTATATCTGCATGCAAGAAGTTCGTTCAGGGTTGGCATTGGATCAAGGATTGTTAGATATTATCATTAAATAGGGGTGATTTCCGCTTGAGAAAGCCACTGACGCTTGATCAGAGTTTTCTTAAAAGAAGTCAGTGTGGATTGTAAACACCCTAATAAAATAGTTTCATTACCTGATAAAAGTTACAGGTAATGCGTTATTACTCAATATGCTACAGTTTGTTATATATTTTTAATATGTCTGGTTGATGATAAAAATAAATGTTGTTGGGGGAAATAACATATGAAAAAGAATACAAATATCTATACTAAAAACAGCCTTGTTTTGTACGTAAATACTGATTTCAAAGATACTAATAGAAAAGAAACAGATCAATGTGCACACGTACAATCACCATTGAATGTTGATTCATATCAAGAAGTTGACTATGAACAAGTTAGCGAACTGCGACATGATTCGTTTCTTGATGATGAAATTTATGTTTGTGAAATGTTGGATAGGTCTTGTTATAAACATCTAGAGTATATGGAAGTTAGTCATTCGATAGGAGATACCTTGTTAATCAATGCAGAGGTTAATTTTAGAATGTCTGAGTGGGGTTCTCAGATAAACCTGCTATCGTTTACAGACACCATGAGAAAGCGGATTAAAGAAAAACACGCGGTTAATTCTGAACAAGAAAATTTGTATGAAGAGGATTTAATTCATATTAAGTTTAAAATTTTAGTGACAAGGCATACCAGCTTGCCTTTTGTCATTCAGCGGTTTTCAAAGAAGCTGTTAGCGATACATCAGGAAATTATCTCTAAATCCTTGCAAACCGAAGTTTCCTGGGTTTCTTCATAAGCTCCGAGACTATTATTTCCTAGTACGGTAAACGGTAATTACGATAAATGACTCTGGCGAGGAGTGATAACCCAGTTATCAGAGATTTAGACCGTCAGATTGTTAGTGGTAATTGCTGTTACTGTAGTAGATATTATAGGAAGCATAATAGCTTCATCTGTTATGCTCCACTTTTAGGTCTATTAAAAGAGCGAGAGAATGATGCAAGTGCAAGGTTCAAGCTTTGAGAAGCCCCTTGTTATTCATCCGGTTCATTCATTGTCACTAAAATTAGTAGTAGTTTTACCGCATCTACTAGCTATACTCTTTGTCTTCATACTAATAGACATCAATGTCGTTGTCGCCATCACTTTGGCTATGATGATTATCCTTTCTTTTATCTATTATTATCGTTGGCATGTTAGCAAAAGTCTCAACAAATCTGTGATATCCGTTGTACACCTTTTTCAGCAAAATAAGCAAACTGTCGTGGGAAATAAAAAACTCCGCAGTGAACAAGGAGGCTGGAAAATTAGTCTTTCAGGACAGAAAGATATAACGGTTAATCTGCTGTCTTCAAGCTTTGTAAGTACAGGGTGGATTGTGCTGAACTTTAAAGATCAAAAGCGCAATCGCTATACGCTTATGCTGCCCTTTGATGCAATTACATCTGAACAACATAGGCAGTTACGAGTAAGAATAGAGGTTTCTTAAGGGCATCTAATTAAGTCCAAATGATACTGGATGTGAGGCTTCACAGTCTCTAAAGGCTCGCCTCCAGATAATGTGACTTAATCAGAAATTCCTCAAGTAACGTAGCTGACAAGGCCGCAGTATTAAGGTGCCGACATTTACCTACAAAGTTCTATAAGTAAAGCCAACAGACAGCATGTCAATATCTGATGTGTCATCAGATTTGGTTTCAATATCGTTGAAACGTTCCCATTCGCCACGTAGAGATATATTGCCATTTATTTTATAATCTATACCTGCGCCAAACATGACATCAAAAGCACTGCGCTTCTCATCATTATTCTTCGCCTCCCAGCGAAACAACCCAGCCTTGCCAAATAACCCTATTTGGTCGTTGAGCGGCATCTTGCCAATGGCAGCTAATTCAAAACCCGTAATTTCAGTTTTATCAGTAGATGATGTCATTGTACCTATTGAGTTATATCCAACTTCAAAGGCAAGACGTTCACTGAAGTCATAGCCTGCGAAGATTTTCCATCCCATATCGGAGTCGTCACAATTAACTGCCCCATCACAGAAAGAATCAATTGAGGTGGAGCCAAGACTACCACCCACATAAACGGGATTTGTAGATTGCAAAGAGCCACCACCGGAACTGAATGGGTTATTAAAAGAGAGCGGGTCGGCACTACTTAAAGAACATAAAGACGATGCAGATACAAAAAGCAAAGAAGCCATTGCTGCATGTTGAACAAGTTTCATTTGTTTCACCTATTTATTATTTTTATTTTAGAGGTAAAGGCATCATATGAATAAATGCTGATTTTATAAAGAAAATCAGGATAAAAGGCTACAGGCTTATGGAATAGGGCGTGGATGTGATATTCTGCTGCGCATGAATGATCATCTAACCACAACACGCTTTTCTGACCTACCCCTCGCTCCTCAAATACAAACTTCTCTAGACGAAGCAGGCTTTGAATTTTGCACACCTGTACAAGCGGAAACATTGCAACATACGCTGGAAGGTAAAGACGTAACAGGTCAGGCTCAAACAGGAACGGGGAAAACAGGTGCTTTTTTATTGGCCGTGTTTCAAAAATTACTCAAAGACAGAGATGCTGTACCCGCAAAGCCTGGCAATATACGCTGCCTTATTATCGCGCCCACTCGTGAGCTTGCCATCCAGATTGCCAATGATACCAATACATTAGGAAAAAACACAGGTCTAAAAACAGCGTTAGTCTATGGCGGTACAGCCTATGAAAAGCAACGTAGACAGTTTGATAATGAGGTCGATATTCTGGTGGGAACACCCGGGCGATTAATAGATTATTTCAAACAAAAATTATACACACTCAGATACGTTCAAGCATTGGTGTTAGACGAAGCAGATCGAATGTTTGATCTAGGTTTTATTAACGACATCCGGTTTTTAATGACGCGCATGCCAGTCCCTGCACAGCGGCTTAACATGTTGTTCTCAGCAACACTCTCACAGCGGGTATTAGAATTAGCTTATGACCACATGAATGACCCTGTTAAAGTGGAAATTCTAGGAGAAACTGTAAGCGCTCGTAATATCGAGCAATGCGTGTACTATCCCGGTAATCACGAAAAAATTGCACTACTGGTAGGAATCTTGCAACGTGATCAGCCATTCCGAACTATTATCTTTGTCAATACCAAACGTAACGCAGAAAATATAGAAGCATTTCTAAAAACTAATGACATCAAAGCAGCGATGATCTCTGGTGATGTAAGACAAACCAAACGTCAACGTCTACTGGTAGAATTTGAACAAGGCAAATACTCCGCGTTAATAGCCACAGATGTTGCGGCACGTGGTCTACATATTCCAGACGTAACCCACGTTATCAACTTCGACCTCCCACAAATGAAAGAAGACTACGTACATCGCATAGGCCGTACAGCCCGTGCTGGGGCATCCGGTGAAGCCATTAGTTTTGCCTGTGAAAATACTGCACAGTACCTCCCACAGATAGAATCCTATATCGAAATGAAACTGCCGATGGAATCCATCACAGCCGACTTGTTACCAGAACTTAAAAAACCGATCAGAAAGCCTCGCAAGAAATCAAACTACAACGGAAAGAGCCGGTATCAACCCAACAGTAACAACCGCCATAATCACCAAAAGAAGCATTACAAGCCAAAACAAAAAACATAAATACGCGTTCGCTAAAGAAAAACGTAATAGCTGAAAAATACTTAAAATAATACTGGAACAACTGCGTAGTTTTTATTATCCTACGCGCTCCCTGCACTATAGCGACAAGTAGGGACTACAATTAAAGAATATGGAGAGGTGACTGAGTGGCCGAAAGTACCGGTTTTGAAAACCGGCGACGGGTTAAACCGTCCCAGGGTTCGAATCCCTGCCTCTCCGCCATTACATAGTTCTGGAAAGTCCCAGAACGTACCAAAACCCGCC
>CAZDMX010000017.1:0-12717 GCA_964506085.1 uncultured Thiothrix sp.
GCGTGCAAGAGATTTGCTAGAAGAGGTAATCCTAAACTTCTATTGCTAATATTTACCTAAAAACTCAGTTGAAACGTAGTGAGAATGACTAGAGTGCTGAAGATAAAGGTTTTCAGTGCTATAGACATTCGCAGTAGTTTCAACTGCGTTTTTTAGGTTAAATCCCGTAATGTAAACACATAAATAATAAAAGGGGTATGTTGTGCTGTTGGGTCTCAAGGCTTTATTTCAATCGATGCTAGGTAGCGTTCGCGATCTATTGCCGATTATCATTGTAATAAGCTTTTTTCAAATCGTTGTCATAAAACAACCCGTACCTGACTTGGTAGGCATTCTTTCGGGTGTCTTTTTAGTCATACTGGGGCTCACCTTCTTTATATATGGTTTGGAAATGGGGTTATTTCCAATTGGCGAAAGTATGGCGAAAGCCTTTGCTAAAAAAGGCAGCGTATTCTGGTTGCTCTTATTCGCTTTTGCACTAGGTTTTGGAACGACTATTGCAGAGCCTGCGTTAATAGCCGTAGCTAATGAAGCGGCAAAAATAGCAGCCGGAGGTAATGTCATTGAAACCTCAGATGCGGCACAAAGAAGCTACTCGTTAGGATTACGGATCACTGTAGCCTTTTCCGTGGGTGCCGCTATTGTTTTGGGCGTATTGCGTATTCTAAAAGGTTGGCCTTTGCACTACATCATCATAAGCGGCTACATAATGGTCGTATTGATGACGTTCTTCGCACCTGATTTCATTATAGGTATAGCGTACGATTCCGGAGGTGTAACAACCTCGACTATTACAGTGCCCTTGGTAACCGCACTAGGCGTTGGGCTGGCTTCCAATATAAAAGGACGCAACCCAATGATAGATGGCTTTGGTCTGATTGCGTTTGCTTCACTCTTACCCATTATTTTTGTGATGATGTACGGAATGGTGATCTGATGCAGATATGGTTTTTAGAGTTTTTGCAGGCATTTTGGGGCACGCTACGCGATGTATTGCCGATTGCTGCCGTGCTTTTTGGTTTTCAGTTCTTAGTTATTCGCAAACCCTTACCGAACTTTCGAAAAGTTATTATTGGTTTCTTTTATGTTTTACTCGGCCTTACTTTTTTCCTGAAAGGATTAGAGCAAGCTCTATTTCCATTGGGTCGATTAATGGCTGAACAATTAACAGATCCATCGTTTATTTATCAAGGCTTGTCAGAAATCCCTAACATTACTCATTGGTCGGATTATTATTGGGTTTTAATTTTTGCTTTTGCAATAGGCTTTAGTACCGCAATCGCTGAACCTTCATTGATGGTTGTTGCTATAAAAGCCTCTCAAGTTTCTGGTGGCGCAGTTAGCATTTGGGGACTACGTATAACCGTTGCCATTGGCGTGGCTATAGGCATTTCACTGGGTTCATGGCGAATCATTACGGGTTACCCTTTGCACTATTTTATAGCAGCAGGTTACGCTATTGTCATTATCCAAACTTTGGTTTCACCGAAAATGATTATTGCTCTGGCTTATGATTCGGGTGGAGTAAGCACATCTACGGTTACAGTACCATTAGTTGCAGCTCTAGGGTTGGGTTTAGCAGAGACAGTACCCGGCCGAAATGTATTGACTGATGGTTTTGGACTGATAGCGTTTGCTTGCTTGTTCCCGATAATGAGCGTATTGGCTTATGCAAAACTGTCAGAATACAAAAACCAGCGTGCGCGTAACCAACGAAGCTGTGATGATGAGAAGGATGATAAACTATCAACAAGCAGTAGCGTCAGGAGAACAAAACATGCACTTTAAATTATTAATAGCGTTCGTGAATGATGAAAAGACAGATGAAGTCATCGATGCTGCAAAAGATGCTGGCGCGACAGGTGTCACGATTGTCAGTAACGCTCGTGGAGAAGGTATGGAGCAAGCCACGACATTCTTTGGATTACAACTTGATTCTGCAAGAGATATGGTATTATTTCTTGTCGAAAAGCATTTGAGCAGAGAAGTGCTTGAGGTTATTGAGTCTGTAGCCGAGTTCGATACCTCTAGTGGAGGCGGTATTGCTTTCCAGATTGACGTGGAAGATGCGGTAGGTGTTACCAAGCAAATAGAGGCTATTTCTGAAGTTATCGAGGAAAAACTATGAGCGAAATCTTGCGTGTAAAGGATGTCATGAATACTGAAGTCATGATGGTAAATGGCAAGGATACTTTGCAGGATTGTTTAAAAAAGATGAGCGAATGTCGCTCGCGTGTGTTAATAGTTGATAAGCGACATGACAATGATGAATACGGTATTGTGTGCATGGCAGATATTGCTAAAAAAGTCATTGCCCATGATAAAAGCCCAGAACGTATAAATATTTATGAAATAATGTCAAAACCAGCGATTTGTGTAAAAGAAAATATGAACGTGCGTTATTGTGCTCGTTTATTTCACCAGTTTGGTTTACATTCCGCCCCCGTTAGAAATGACGAAGGCGTGATAACGGGTATCGTCGGTTACGACGACATGGTATTTATGAAATATTTATAGTATTCCATAATAATTATCAGGGCATAAATCTAAAATAGCTTGAAATAACAGCTTTTCCGACCTAAAAAAGTACAAGGCTCACTTTATATGAGCAGTGTTTATTACTTAATTGCTATCTAATTTACACAAGACTCCTATCTTAATCACCAGCTTAACCCTCGCCTTAGCAACTAACCTAGCAGCAATCTATTTTTTAGATCGTAACAATATAAACAATATATTTTATTAAATATATAAATATCTGTACTGTAACCACGTTTTTATTAATGAAAGAGATCAACACATGTTAGAAAATAAAGAAGGACAAAAAGTACCAGCCATTACCTTTCACACAAGAAAGGGAGATGACTGGGTAGATGTAACCGCTGATGAGATTTTTTCAGGAAAAACCGTTATCGTTTTTTCTTTACCTGGGGCTTTTACACCCACTTGCTCATCATCCCATGTACCCCGTTATAATCAGTTACACGAAACGTTTAAAGCAAACGGAGTCGATGAAATTATTTGCATGTCTGTCAATGACACATTCGTCATGAATGAATGGAAAATTGATCAAAAAGCAGACAATATTACGTTCCTTCCTGATGGTAACGGTGAGTTTACCGATGGCATGGGAATGCTCGTCGATAAAGATGACCTAGGTTTTGGTAAAAGATCTTGGCGTTATTCAATGTTGGTAAAAGATGGTGTAGTGGATAAAATGTTTATCGAGCCAGATGAGCCAGGCGACCCGTTTGAAGTTTCTGATGCGGATACGATGTTGGAATATATAGCTCCTGATGCAAAGAAGCCACATGATGTAACCGTTATGACCCGCCTTGGATGCCCTCATTGTTCTAGTGCAAAAACCCTGTTGCGTGATGCAGGAATAAATTATGAAGAGATGATCCTCAATCGTGATTATACTAGCCGTAGTCTTTATGCAATGGCTGGAGTGGATTCTGTCCCACAGGTATTTATTAATGGAGATTTAGTCGGTGGTGCTACAGAATTAGAAAAATGGATGAAGAGCGCATAAGTCAGTGCTTTGTGCTTTAAGGTAGCTCTATTAGTTAGAATTCTCGTTCGAATCCAACACAGGACTCGGGCGAAAAAGCAATGAATAGAGATGCCCATAATACTGTGTAGGGTGGTTACCTCTCTACACAGTATTCTATATTATAAAACTAGGTTAAATTATATGAGCAATCACTATGACGTAATAGCCATTGGTGCGGGAAGCGGTGGTCTTTCAATAGCAGAACGTGCAGCATCATATGGCGCAAAATGTGCGGTTATAGAATCAGCGGAGCTGGGTGGCACTTGTGTAAACGTAGGTTGCGTTCCCAAGAAAGTCATGTGGTATGGTGCAGGTCTTGCACATGCGTTATCAGATGCGGCTGACTATGGTTTTGATGTCACATCAGGCGGCCTTAACTGGGAAAAACTGGTGATGAAACGTGATAATTTCATCGGCGGGATTAATGACTGGTATTACGATTATTTAGCCGATCAAAAGGTTGAAGTGATTGAAGGCAATGCCAAGTTCATAGACGATAAGACCCTAGAGGTAGAGGGAGAACACTACACAGCCGACCATATAATTATTGCAACAGGCGGTCGCCCCATTGTTCCCACAGATATTCCAGGAGCCGAACTAGGTTACGACTCAGATGGATTTTTTAACGATATTGATGAGAAACAACCCCAAAAAGTCGTAGTTGTAGGTGGCGGTTATATTGCGCTTGAACTGGCTATGATGATGGATGGTTTTGGTTCAGATGTCAGTGTTTTGCATCAAGGCTGGCCCGTATTATTAGGCTTTGATGAAACGATTCAGAAAGCATTACGCGAAGAAATGGAAGCCAGTAACATCAGCTTAAATGATGATGACATCATTGATAAAGTAGAGAAGCTAGACAATGGAAAAGTCAGCATCCATTTTAAGGACGGAGAAAGCATAACAGACGTAGATGCCTTAATTTGGGCGATAGGCCGTAGACCAAACACCGATAATATTGGGCTAGAAAATACCCGCGTTAAGGTCTTAGATAATGGAGTGATAGTTGTTGATGAATATGAACAAACTGACGTTCCGAGTATTTATGCCATTGGTGACATTATAGGCAAAGCACCCTTAACACCCGTTGCAATAGCCGCAGGTCGTCGCTTAGGAGATCGTCTTTACGGCGGTAAGCCAGAGCGTAAAATGAGTTATGAAGGGATTGCTACAGTGATGTTTACGCACCCTCCAATAGCTACAGTAGGGATGAGTGAAGCAGCAGCCAGAAAAACCCACGGTGATGATATTAAGGTTTACCAAACTAGCTTTGTACCCATGTATCATCAACTCACCCGCCACAAAATAAAAACCACCATGAAGCTCATTGTGACAGGCGAGAACGAAAAAATCGTCGGCTGTCATGTCATTGGTTTAGGTGCCGATGAGATGATGCAAGGCTTTGCTGTTGCCATTCGTATGGGCGCGACTAAGCAGGACTTTGACGATACGATTGCTATTCACCCTGTCAGTGCTGAAGAATTGGTGACGATGAAATAATCTATTAGGGGTAGAGACGTTGCATGCAACGTCTCTACAGTGGTTGATATTAAACTCATACTCATTCAGCTAAAAGACAGTGGATGCGGGTAAGCAACTCATTAGGCGGTGTATCCTTAGCATCATTTAGATACTCCTCAAAAGGCGGAAAGTCTGCCGCTTCATAACCACTATTAGGCAGCCATTCACCAAAAAACCAGTCATAGGGCTTTTCCAACTCCGCATAAGAGCCTTTAAATAAAAGCGTGGCACATTTTCCTGCGGGTATTTTAAAAGACTCCGGAGCATCATCTCCACCATCTCCAGCAACTTCCTTTTTTATTGAGGTAATACAGGCAACTGAGCGAAGTTCGTCCTTCGCAACAGATTTAGGGTCATCGTAATAAATACCAATCGAACGCGTGTTTTCGTTCAATAGCTGATGACTGCTTCCATAAATGAATAGCTTCTCAAATACTGAAACTATTTCCATATAGTCCCCCTGATGTCGATAACCTAGTAAATCAATTGGCTCTACATCCATCATTTCAACGTTATACATAGCTTGGTACTCCTTCTTTTCAGTGGGTAGCATTGCAATGAAGGGTTCTAGGGCGGCAGTATCCGATGATTTTGCCTCACGGTATTCACTCGGTGTTATAGCAAACTGCTGAGTAAAGGCACGACTAAATGCTGCCTGACTACCATAAGATACCTGTTTTGCAATACGAGAAATAGGCAGGGTCGAACGAATTAATTCAACGGCTGCACGCTGGAGGCGTAAACGTCTTATCGTTGCATTGACATTTTCTTGGACAAGTTCACGATAGATTCTATGAAAATGATAGGGTGACATAATAGCGACATCAGCCAGTACGTTGACACTCAAGTCACCCTCTAAATGATCATGGATATAATCAATGACATTTGAGAGTCGCTTTCTGTAATGGTCACGGGTTGTTTGTTTCATTTCATTTACCTCTGAAATAATAGTAATTCAGATGGTTTGATAATGTTTGCGGGTTTTGTTAAAGAGCGAAAATAAATAGCGAAACAATACCAAGAGTATGGTGTGTGAGATATCTCTTCATCTTATTTATCAGCAATTTAGACCGCCGTCAGATTATTCGTGTAATTATCATTTGCTGTACGTGTTACACAGGTTATCCAAGAAAAGCTAAAATTTCAGCTTCAATATCTTCCTTATCAATGACACTATCCTGAGTGATTGGCTTCTCGAACAACGACTGAATTGATTCAGGGATTTCTATATTGGCTTCATTAGCAATAGTCTGTAACGCATCAATGTCTCTTGCCCCTTGTTCATCCGTGAGCGCATTGGCGATAGTTGGAGAAAATTTAGTCCATTCTGCGGTTGAATAAGCAATCGTTTTCAAGGGTTGCTCACGCAGCGTATCAAATGCCTTAAAACAGGTAGCCGTATGCGGATCCATTAGGTAGCCATTGGCAAAAGCTTGCTTGATATATGCTTTGCCTTCCTCGTCCGTACAGAAATCAGCTACGAAACAATTCTGTAATTTCGCAAGCTCATCCGCTGTTAATTCATAGCACTTATCATTTTCAAGTTGAGTCAGTAGTGCTTTAGTTCTACTACTCCCGAATAATGCAAAAAGAATACGTTCCACGTTGGAGGAGATAAGAATGTCCATTGCCGGTGAAGTGGTAGCAATGAGTGTTGAGTTGCGAAGGTCGTATTTCCCTGTATTGATTAATTCGGTAAGAATATTATTTTGGTTAGAAGCAATGAGTATTTTCTCAATAGGAAGTCCCATTTGTGTCGCATAAAAACCACCGAGTGCATTTCCAAAGTTACCGCTAGGAACAGACAGATAAATCTTATCGCCTAGTTGTATTTCGTGTTGGCGCACAAGCTCTAAATAGCTATGAATATGGTAAATAAGTTGGAAAATAATACGTCCGAAGTTGACTGAGTTAGCCGCAGAAAGATGTATCTTGTTTTCTTGAAGTTTGGCTTTAAACGTTTCCGAACTCAGTAACGACTTTAGTGCTTTTTGTGCATCATCAAAGTTACCGTGGATACCAATTACTTTTAGGTTGTCAGCATCTTCAGTCACCATTTGCAGGCGTTGTACATCTGATGTACCACCGTCTGGATACAAACAGGCTACTTGCACATTAGCTTTGTTCTTAAAGGTTTCTAGCGCAGCAGGCCCCGTATCACCACTGGTAGCTGTCAGTATCAGATAATGCTCATTACGCTGTTGTGCCAACGCAGAAAGGATAATCCCAAAAGGTTGCAATGCCATGTCTTTAAAGGCGCGGGTAGCACCATGCCAAAGCTCACTGACATAAAGGTCATCTTGTACTTTTACTACAGGAACTGGGTTAGTAGGGTCATCAAACTCGTCATAACGATCAAGTGCCGCAACAATCACAGCAGCGTCGATATCAATGGCAAACGCATTAAGAACGGCTTTGGCTAGTTCTTTATAAGTAGAACCAACATGGCTTGCCAGAAAATCATCACCTAGATCTGGCAAGTTTTCCGGTACATAAATACCCCCAAAAGAAGCCATGGGTTCGAGGATTGCTGATGAAAAGCTGACAGAGGAAGACCGTTGGCCGTCATTGCCGCGTGATTCTATAAACTGCATTGTTCTTATACCAAGAGAATTTGAAAGCTTGCGATTATACCTAATTAAAGGAGATTTAATAACGCTGTTTATTGAATGTGGTGTTGTCGCATAAAAGATCTAAGCGCATCGTAGCTAACAGCGTAAGTTGTGGATTTGCTATATTTAGAGGCAATACCGAAAATAACAGAGACCAGCCCATGTTCACTAGAAATGCCACCACCCGAAGAACGCTGCTGTGGGTAAGGATCATCAATGAGCATTGAAGTCATTGCTTTGTCTTCTTCGGTAAGAATTTGACCAAAGCCGATCACCTTCCCCTTGCTTTTAAGCATTCTTCGAAAAAAGTTAAACCCCGGTTTATAGTAAACAGAAGTAAGGGTATCGCCTTTCTTCGGAGCAACTTTTGACACTTTGGCATAATGCTCAATAGGGCATTCGCTTATTTTTAATAGAGCCATGTCATTATCACTTTCCACCGCTACAACCTTTGCCGAGTATTGCTCTCCAGCTATAACCACACGGGCATTTTTACTGCCACGAACCACATGTTCATTGGTTAGTATATGACATTGAGAAACAGGAACGCCACTGCCCATCGTATCAAACATCGAATAGACCGTAGCACCTTGCCATTGGTCATGCGTAGAAACAGAAATACCCGCAAATGAGAATGTAGGTATTAGGCAAAAGAAAGCACACAGTTTTATATAAGGTATTGTCATGGAACTTTTTCTTATTATTATTATTGATGTCACATGAGGCACATGCACACTCGCTAGGATAGCATGCTAGCTAGAAAACTGGGATCAAACTTGACCGATGGGAAGTGCGCGGCTATCGGCTACTAAACAACACTGCCAAATGATTCATCCACACTACCCGCAGGTAAAGCAATACCAGCGAGCACACAACCCTGTGCGACAGGGCCGCCCGGCAATAACTTGTATAGATGTTTCAACCCACCTTGGGTGTGAAACTTTTCATCCAGCGCATCGGTGAGTTCCCGACGGTTAATGGATTCATTCTTGTCAAAATACTCATGCAGTGCTTTAACGACTTGCCAATGATCATCTGACAAGTTGATACCTATATCACTAGCTGTCTTTTCAGTGGCTTCAATCGTCCAATCGCTAGGTGCATTCGGGAAATCCTGCTGATCCATTTGTATTCTCCTGTTTGTTTTTATAACTATGGTTGATACGTTTATCTGAGCCTAAATTTTGCTTAAGGCATAAAAAAGGTATGCTCAGGATAAAATATAGTCATGTTTGCCGCTAATTTCTTAAATATTTTAGTTCTATGTGGAATACAGTGGGTAATCAACTCGCCAGATAAGTTAGCTATTATTGCTAATTGTTGCTACAGATGGTTTATGATGAAACAAACCTTAAAAATAGAAAACGAAGAAAAATCTGACTCTATATTTCTTTTATAACTTTAGGCTACCTATTTATGCTGCTGACAGTTGTTTAACGTCTAAACTGTTTCTTTTTTGTTCTGCTTGCCATAGATCATATTGCAACTGTTGGTTTAACCAGCTTTCAGATGATGTGTTAAAGGCAATAGATAACCTGATAGCCATCTCTGGACTTATACCTGCTCTTCCATTGATAATGGTGGACAGCGTTTTACGGCTTACTCCTAATCCTTTTGCCGCATCAGTTACACTGAGGTCTAAAGGACCTAAGCATAGCTCTTTAATTACGACTCCTGGGTGTGGCGGGTTGTGCATTAACATAATAAACCTTAGTGATAATCCTCATAATCAACAACTTCAGCGTGACCTTCATTAATTTGAAAGGTTACACGCCAGTTTCCACTTACGCGAACTGACCAAGTCCCTTTTCTATCACCCGTAAGTTCATGTAAATACAGACCCGGTAAATCCATGTCCTGTGGATTTATGGAGACATTCAAACGACCTAGAATAATTTGCAATCTAGACTCATGGTTGGCTTGAATGCCTGCTTTACTACCTGTTTCAAAGAACTTCTTTAGCCCTTTGTGATTAAAACCCTGTATCATTTATCTAGTGTAACGTGAAACGACACGGGTTTCAATGTGCCAAGTCCGAGATATGTAAAATACGCAAAGGATAGATTTGCCCTAATTTTAATGACAAATATCTGCTGGACGTGAGACTTCAGTCGCGCCTTGCTACACGACCTAAAGTAAAGTTCGTCAAAACGCGAGGTCTTTAATTATGCATGAAAGAAAGCCTCTAAGTTTTTTAGGCAGGGTATTTTTTGAAAAAAGGCTCGCCAAGACTGTTTAAAGACCAGCTATGCCTATATTAAATTTGTGACGTTGCCGGACACCGTTACTTCGCCAGATGAGTTAGCTATTATTGCTACAGATGGTTTATGATGAAACAAACCATTAAAAATAGAACGAAGAAAAATATGCAAAAAAGAACCACGACTAAAGACTACTTGTTATTTGGCTTTCTCACTCTCATTGTTATTTTAATTATTCTATCTATGTATCAACGTGATAGAGAGTGGACAAAACTTTCTTCTATGGAAAGAGCGTTATCTGAGCAATCACGCGATGTCAGTAGCTTACGTAGCTCGTTAAGTGCGATGCAAAAGAAGTTGGCGAATACGCAGCTAGCTAAAGCGGGGCAACCCTCATCTACTTCTGTTTCCGATACGGCTGTACCTAAAGTGTTTAAAAGAGTATGGGATGCAACTCAGCAACCTGATTACGCTCAAGGTGACTGGAATGTAAAAGCGTTCAGTAGTTCTTTGAAAACTATCACCCCTTTGGTTTCTAGTGATGTGTACGCCTCCACCGTTCAGCGTTATGTATTGGAGAGTCTGTTAGAGCGAAACCCAGACACTCTAAAGTGGAATGGTCTTATCGCTAAAAGTTGGACGATTAGTGATGACGGCTTAGTGATCACTTTCAAATTACGCGATGATGTGATTTTTTCAGATGGTGAGCCAATGGATGCATCCGATGTGGTCTTCACCTTTAACTTCATTATGAATGAAAAAATTCAAGCACCCCGCGAACGTGCCTACTATGAAAAAATAAAGAGCGTTATCGCGAAGACTCCTTATGAAGTAGAATTTGTTTTTAAAGAACCTTATTTCGAGGCGCTAAATCTTGCTGGTGGTATGTCTATCCTGGCTGAACACTTTTACTCGCCTTATCTGCAAAAGCCTCAGGAATTTAATGAATCGAAAGGTTTGTTGTTTGGAACAGGGCCTTATCGTCTACATGAAAAAGGCTGGACACCCGATCAAGGCGGTGTTGAGTTAGTCAGAAGTTCACGTTATTGGGGAAATGTTCAGCCTTCCTTTGATCGTATTATCTGGAAGGTGATACAAAACGCCAGTGCGGAACTGACTACCTTTAGAAACGGCGATATCGATCAATATGGCGCACGTCCGATTGAGTACCAGAAACTGAAAGCGGATCCGCAAATCATAGCAAAGAGTCATAATTTCGAATATATGCGCTCTATTGCTGGATATTCCTATATTGGTTGGAATCAGGAAAAAGAGGGTAAACCCACGATATTTGCGAACAAAAAAATACGTCAGGCGATGACCTACTTAACCGATAGAAAGCGTATTATCGAAGATATTTATCTGGGTTATGCAGAACCTGCCATCAGCCCGTTTAGCCCTCGTAGCAAGCAACATCACCCCGATCTGAAACCCCGTGATTTTGATCTGGAAAAAGCAAAATCACTCTTAAAAGAAGCCGGTTACGAAGACCGTGATGGCAATGGTGTCATTGAAAATACAGCAGGCGAACCGTTCGAGTTTGAACTGGTCTATTTTCAGGATAACGAAGATACCAAGCGCATGATCTTATTGCTAAAAGATATTTATGCCAAGGCTGGGGTCAAGCTTATCCCTAGTCCCCAAGAGTGGCCAGTGATGTTGGAAATGCTCGATAAGAAAAACTTCGATGCCATCACACTTGCTTGGAGCAGTGGCATTGAGACGGATATCTATCAAATGTTCCATAGCTCCCAAGCTAAAACTAACGGCGATAATTTTATTGCTTATAGAAGTGAAAGACTCGACAAGCTAATTGATGAGGCGCGTGGTACGGTCGATGAGTCTAAACGCATGCCGTTGTGGCGCGAAGCTGAAAAAGTGATGCATGAAGACCAGCCTTATACTTTTTTGACGCGTAGAAAAACATTGCTGTTTATTGATAAGCGGATTCATAATCTTAAAATGACTGAGCTAGGGTTGAATATCGGCAAGGATATTTATCCAAAAGAACAATATGTGCCAAAGGCAATGCAAAAATATAGCCAATAGCCGTTTTACCCTTCCTATTCAATAGCCGCCTGTATTTATGCTTACTTATCTAATACGCCGTTTACTGCTGATGATTCCTACTCTGTTGGGAATTACCGTGCTGGTATTTACGGTGATGGCGGCATCGCCGGGTGGTATTACCGCCCAAACTTTAGCGCATGGCATGGATATGAAGCCAGCCGAACGCAAGGCGCTGGAAGACTATTACAATAAACGCTATGGCTTGGATGACCCTGCACCTATTCAATATTTACGCTGGATCAATAACGTCTCGCCGATTGGCTTTGTATTGAATGATGAGGGGGATTTCGACACTTTCTCTTTTAGTAAAGGTTCTGATCTTGGGCAAAGTTTTAACTACGGCCGACCGGTGGCTGAACTGATCAAAGAGCGCTTGCCGATCACCTTGTTGTTAAATGTCATCACTATTCCACTTATTTATATTATTGCCATTATTGTCGGCGTGAAAGCGGCGACCGATCGAGGCGGACGATTTGATGTCGCCTCTAACGTCACCATGCTGGGGCTATGGTCGGTTCCCACCATGCTGGCAGGCGTACTTATGATTGGCTTCTTTGCTAATACTCAGCACTGGTTATGGTTTCCCACCGCTGGACTCAGTGAGCGTGAAGCTCTGGATATGCCGTTTTTACCTTCGGGGTTATCGTTCTTGTCGGTAGGCAAAGTTTTTGTGGGCATGTCATTAGGGGCCGTGTTGATGGTTTCGGTAGCCTTTTGGAGTCATCGCAAACTACGGGTGACGGTTGCGGGAATCGTC
>CAZDMX010000018.1:0-6686 GCA_964506085.1 uncultured Thiothrix sp.
TTTGACTTTTTTTAGGCAAAAAAAACCCCGGCCAAACAGGGGGTCTAAAAGCCGGGGTGTAAAACAACAAATTTGGATTGGGGACACCAAATCTGTCATCACCAAGAGAGGCAGTAGCGCCGGGCTTAAGCACTACGTTACTAGGGCTTCTCTATCTGTGATTCCTTAATGTAACCTTAACGGCTACCAGATGTGCTAAGTATAGTTAAAAAAATATAAAGAGCAAGTCTTTCTTGTTTATAAGCCCCATAATCTTAGCTTTATCGCTAAAAAATCTAATAATTCAGTTAGTTGGTCGTGCAGGTTTGTTGAAAAAATTTACCTTTTTTCAGTGATATATAGTAGTACTTTATCAATATATTAACAGTTGTAAAAATAGTGTCAGTAAATGCACTTTTAAGTTTATCTCAAGTGTCTCTGACCTCTTTACCTGATCAGGCCACCTATGTACAAATCGTCATAAAAGTATGGGCGGTTTTCATCTTGAAAAGTACAAGCAACCCGCACCCTTCGACAAGCTCAGGGAGCTGCATCAGTGAAAATACTTACGGGACGATTAATAATCCTAAAAATCGCTACGTTTCAACTGCGTTTTTTAGGATAATAGATACTAATAGCCGCCTGAGCTTTGCCATACTGGATTTGAGGCAGGTGGGGTGGAAAGACTTTTGCCCACTACAGCGGTAATGCCTTTAGGTTTTCCATCTCTGATAACTTTTAAGTGGACTCGGGAAGCCACGCGAAGATTGCCAATTCGTGTTCGAACGTCTCCACCGTTCAGGATGACTGAGCCATTGACGTGAGTAATGATATCTCCTGCTTGCAAACCTGCCTTTTCTGCAGCAGATCCCCTAATAACACTGCTAATGACGGCACCTTGGTGTATGTTGGCGTTTAAAGCGTTTGCTAATCGCTGGTTGAGGTTTTGAACGGTAAGGCCTAGATGGCCGCGCTGTACATGGCCGTAATTAATTAATTGATCCATTAAGTTGGTAGCCATATTGGAAGGTATTGCGAATCCTATACCTACATTGCCGCCACTTTTTCCACCCAGGATAGCCGTATTTATGCCGATTAATTCGCCGCGCAAGTTGATTAAAGCACCACCTGAGTTGCCAGGGTTGATAGGTGCATCAGTCTGGATGAAGTTCTCGTAATCCTCTATGCCAAGGTTATTACGCCCCAGTGCACTAATGATGCCGGATGAGACAGATTGGCCCAGTCCATAAGGGTTACCAATGGCGACCACAAAATCCCCGACTCTTAATTTATCAGAATTGCTAATTTTTAGCTCTGTAAGGTTGTTACTTGGGATCTTGATAACAGCGATATCTGCTTTAGGGTCAGAGCCAATAAGCTCTGCAAGAAACTCCCGGTTGTCATTAAGCGTAACTTTTATTTTGTCTGCACCCGCAATAACGTGCGAATTGGTGAGAATATAGCCTTGACGTGCATCGACGATAATTCCTGAACCGGAGCCTCGTGTTCTTTTTTCACGAAGTCGGTTTCCTAGAAACTGTCTGAGTAGGGGGTCTGTTGTCGCAGGATCATAAATAACCTGACGACCTTCTGCATGGATATTAACGACGGCTGGTGTTACTTTCTCCAGCATGTCAGCTAAAGAAGGCATGGCTGTGCCATTGACTTGAGTGGGTAGTTTCGCAGTAGCGAGTGTAGACAGGCCGAGTAGGTTGGCAGCCGTTATTACGGCAAATACAAGAAGGGTGAGTCGAAATTTCATGGTTTGTCCTACGATTTAGAAGCGATATATCTACTTCTTTTATAACATTCCGCTACGCGGATCCCATGCAAATTCAGTCTCCATTTCTCTGTAAAGGTTCCGTTCGGAGTCTTTAGTCGCAGGTGGAGTCATAATAACAAGTGTGATGAGCTGGTTTCCAGCAGGGTCTCCGGGTAACCCTCGACCTTGTAGGCGCATCTTCTTTCCTGTTTGTACACCCTCAGGAATTCTGAGATTTACATTTCCATCTAACGTGGGGACGGTTATTAAAGAACCAAGGGCGGCCTCCCACGGTGCTATCGGGAGTTCAAGAAGAATATTTTTTCCATCAAGTTTAAAATGAGGATGCGGCTTTAGCTTTACTTTGAGGTGTAACTCACTACGCCCTGGGCCATTCGGAATGCGAATTTTCTGTCCTTCTGTGATGCCTTTGGGGATTTTAACCTGAATATTTCGTCCATCAGGTAGGCGAATTTTTCGGCTAGCGCCAATATAAATATCTTCCAATGACAGTGGTATTGTTGCTACTTGTGGCTCATTGCTACTTTTATAGGAGGCTTTCTTTTTAGCATTGAAAATATTATCAAAAAAATCACTGTTTCCATGCTGTTCGGCTGATTTGCGTCTGCGGTCTTTGCGAATGATATCTTCGAAGAAGTTGGCATCAAAGTTACCTGGCTGCCAGCCGGGTGGAGGATTAAATCCATGATCCTGATTGCCACCTTGATAGGGACTTGAGTTGGCTGAAGTATAGGTACGCTGATCATCATAGGTTTGTTTCTTCTTACTATCGCCAAGCACATCATAGGCCTCATTGATGTTTTTGAAGCGTTCTTCAGCGTTGGATTCTGTACTTACATCTGGGTGATACTTGCGTGCAAGTTGACGATAAGCCTTTTTTATTTCCTTAGCATCTGCTTTGCGCTCAACTCCTAGAGTTTTGTAATGGTCTTTGTGCCCCATGAATATTGCTTTTCCTGCATGTACTACGAGTTAATGTGAGGGTTGAGTTGATCTCAACCTGAAGTTGGCGATTATCTTACACTATTTCATTAGAGATTTTGAATATTCCGATAGAGGTAATCGACGGGGAAAGTCTATTACTCGATATTTTGAACTTGTTCCCGCATTTGTTCAATGATGACTTTCAAATCTATGGTGATTTGAGTCGTTATAGTATCATGTGATTTTGAGCCTAATGTGTTTGCCTCACGATTCAGTTCTTGCATTAAGAAATCCAACCTTCTTCCAATAGGTTCGTTGCTCTCTAGTACTTTATTTATTTCATCCAAATGAGCCATGATACGGTCTAGTTCCTCATCGACGTCTAATCTCTGAGTCAGTATAACCAGCTCTTGTTCCAGTCGATTGGTATCTGGTGTAATTTCTAAATCTTCAATTCTTTGTAGAATTTTTTTGCGTAAAGAGGCTAGTATCTTGGGACGGCGCTGGCGTACTTTGACGATTAGCTCAGCAATTTGGTCACAACGCTGATCAATCAGTGTGGCGAGAGCATCCCCTTCTCTTTCTCTATTTTGGCAAAGATCTATGAGAGCACGGTCTAGTAACATCCGGGCTTCAGCAAGGATATGATCTATATTGAGTTCGGTCTCTTGAGCAACCCCTGGCCATTGCAAAATATCTACGGCCTTGAGAGGTTCAGTGCTATCTGTAATAGATTCAATTTGCCGACAAGCTACAATCAAGGCACGGGCGCGTGATTCATTGACTAGTATTTCGGTGTTTTGATTCTGCTCAGAGGAGTGGCGCAGCCTGGCATCAATCTTTCCGCGTTTTAGTTGTTTTTTTAAGGCATTCCTGAACTCATTCTCGAAATGCTTGAAGTTGTCTGGCAAGGTTAGATTAATGTCGAGAAAACGATGATTGACTGAGCGAATTTCCCAAGCTAATTGATGGTTATTTTTGTTGCTCTCTTTTAGAGCGAAAGCGGTCATGCTGCGAACCATAGGTGACTCTTTTTTAATGTTGAATTAATCTTGGATTAGAGAACTTTAGCTCAATAAGCTCAAATCTACTAATTTTAACTATGCGCACATGACCATGCATAAACTTCACTAACACCATTTTTTTTCAGTGTCTTTGCGATCTCGTTAACAGTCGTGCCTGTGGTAATAACATCATCAACTATAGCAATACGGTTATAGGATAAAGGGGTAGGGCAGCTAAAAGTATTGTGCAGATTGTTCCTCCGTTCTTTTGCGGTGCATTCTGTTTGTGGACGTGAATGTATATTCCGTACCAGAGCATTATTAGTTAATAAAGGTAGCTTGAGATAGGTGGCCAGTGGTTTAGCGATTTCTATAGATTGATTGTAACCCCTCATACGTAGACGTTTATAATGAAGTGGTGTTGGAATAATGGCTTCTGGAAGTGTGATTTCTTGTTGAATAAGGGCTTCTGCCATTAGCTTTCCCACTAAATTTGCGGTGACAATGGAGTGCTTGAATTTTAACTGTATGATGAGATGATCGATGGGGGCTTTATAGTGAAATAAACTAAAGGTTTTATCAATGGCTGGCGGGTTTGTTTGGCAACTTCCGCACAGCTTGAGTGACATATGTGATGTTTGATTAGAAAGTGCATTACCACACTGTGGGCAGCTATGTTGGATCACGGGGAAATCGTGTAAACAATTTTTACAGAGACATAAATCATGTTGTGTACTTGATTGACAAAGAATACAGCTTGATGTCTGTAGATGGGTAGAAAGCTGAGTAAATAGCTTAGAAAACATAGTCTTAGTTAGGTGTTTTCTTTGAGAAAAAAGCGTTAGATATGATTGCAATGCTAATAAGAATTCCAGCTATCAGTCCATAAATATGTGCGTCAGTTGCTACGGGAGCGCCAATTAGCTCGGCGCTACTGTCGGTAAGTTCGGTGTGTTGGGAATCCCAAGCAATTTTTGCTGGTATTGCTATTAGAATGGGCAACCCTGTTAGGTAGTCCTTGTGTATGAGGGCGCTGCTGGCAGCAACTATATATAATCCATAAAGAGAACCCGATAACCCTGCATACCATATGAGTTCGGGGTTAAAAAAGTATAATCCAGTGCCGACAAACAAAATAGTAATAAATAAAGAGATGTAGAAAAGCTTAAGGCTGATGAAATCTTTGAATAAAAAGCAGATAAAGCTCAACCCGGCAAGGTTCATCAATAGATGGTTAGTGTTCGTGTGAACAAGGTTTCCTGTTAAGAGTAACCATACTTGACCCTTATTAATGGCATCACGCTGGAACAGTAAATCACTTTGAAATATTTGCAACAAACCAAGAGCGATTGAAAGCAGCAGAATATGCAAGCATAGCCCTGTGCAGAATTTTTGGCAGAGCCGGCTGAGTCGTTGAAGAATATTCCAGAAGTGTGACATAGGATCGATCGTTTATGATTTTGTTTGAAAGTATGGCATGATTGGCGAATATTGAAGGAGCTTAATTAGAGTTCCCTAAACTGATGATCATAACAAATTTAAAAAGGGGTTTATCTGTGAATAGACAAATGCAACATTCTAGAAACCAGATGTCTGGTTTTACCTTGATTGAGGTCATGGTAGTGGTGCTTATTCTCGCTATCTTGGCAGCCGTTGTTGCACCAAAAATATTGGATAAGCCTGATAAAGCCAGAGTAGTAGCAACCAAGACAGCTATCCGTGCTATTGAGAATTCAATGGATTTATATCGGATGGATAACTTTCAATATCCATCAACTTCCGATGGTATTAATGCTTTAATTACTAAGCCTTCGGGTGCTAGTGACAATTGGAGTCAGTCTTTTAAGAAGGAACCCAAAGATCCTTGGGGGAAACCTTATAAATATACTAATCCAGGTACACGCGGCGAAATTGATATTTATTCATTGGGTCCTGATGGAGTGCCAAGTGATGATGACGTTGGCAATTGGGAATAGATAATTGGTAATAGCTAACTGGGATTAAGTAGTTATAAATGCGAGTGCAATGTAGAAAATCCGTTAATAGCACTGCTGTTAAGTTTCGCGGTTTCACGTTAATAGAATTATTAGTCGTGATGATTATCATCGGTGTGATGGTAGGTGCAGCGACGGTAAGCTTAAAACGGGACTTTAGCGATCTGTTGCTTGGCGATGCTAAGCGATTAAAAGCGTTGGTGATACTAGGGCGGGATGAAGCTCTGTTTCAGGCGAGATCACTAGGACTGCGTTTTTATGAAAATGGTTATGATTTTGTTATCGGAGGAGAGGAGCTAGGAACATGGGTTCCCCTTCAGGATAAACAATTTCGCCAGCGTCGACTTGCTAAAGGTGTACAGCTTGAAATTTACCGACAAAACACCCTGATTGATTTAATCGACGAAGACAATAAAACCCCACAGGTGTTTTTGCTTTCAACGGGTGAAGTTACCCCTTTTATGATCGAATTAGTGTATCCGGCAAGAGCAAAGCTGCAACTGAGTTTTGATGGCTTAGGTCAGGCAAAAATCATTTCTAATGAAGCGTTTTAGGATTATGTTCACATCAAGTCCAAAGCAATAGGAAAAGAAGCGCAATGATTCGTAACCATAATGGTTTTTCTTTAATTGAAGTGATGGTTGCATTGACGATTGTAGCTGTTTCTTTAGGGGCTGTTATTCATACCGTCGGAGTTTCAGCTAACCATGAAATTATCATGGGAGAAAAGACATTTGCGCGTTGGGTGGCAATGAACCATATTACTACGGTAAAGCTAGAACGTACATGGCCAAGTGTAGGTAATAGCAAAGGTGATGAAGAAATGGCGGGTCAGAAATGGATTTGGAAGCAAAAAACACTTAGTACTCAAGATGAAAATATTCGGCGTATAGAAGTTTCAGTTTGGCGTGCAGGTCATGAAAAAGATAATCCAACGGCTTTTTTAGTCGGATTTATTGCCAAGTAGTAGGCGAGGTAAGGATTGTTCAAGTTATTTCATGC
>CAZDMX010000018.1:6786-12577 GCA_964506085.1 uncultured Thiothrix sp.
ATTCAAGCTTTCAGAAATCAGACACTCATAGCCACAACAGAAAGCTGTCAGGCTTTACCTTGATTGAATTATTGATTGCAATGGCAATATTTGCGGTCATGGCTGCCTTGGCTTACGGTGGTCTAAGTTCAGTCATCAACACTAGCAGTAGTGTGCAAAAACAGATAAAACGTTTGGAAAGTCTACAGCGTACGGTCATGTTTCTAGAACGAGATATACGTCAACTAGCAGCAAGACCCGTGAATACTGAATCTGCGAAGAGACGAAGTGCTGTGGAATTAGATCTAAATGGAGCGGCGCTAATTGAATTTACCAGAGCGGGCAATCCAAACCCCGGTGGTTTAACAAGAAGTAGCTTGCAGCGAGTGGCTTATACGCTTGAAGAGGGTGTGCTGTTTAGGCAGACCTGGGATCAAGTTGATCACTTGCAAACAGAAGAGCCGATCAAAATGCAACTACTTGAAAAGCTGGACGAAGTGGAATTCAGACTTTTGGATGCGAACAATAAATGGCAAACTCGTTGGGGGCAAAATACAACTAGTGGAGGAGTATTGGAACAACTTCCTCTTGCCATAGAAATAACGTTGGATCACCAAAAATGGGGGAAGATAAGGCGTCTAATCCCTGTTTATGGCTTTTAAGAAAATCTTTTAATAGCTTACATGGGCTTACCACACGTCAAATAAAAAATCTGATTTATGTCATGTTTTTGTTGAAAGTATTAATATTTTAGAATATACTTATTATCTAATATATTGATGCTGTTGTAGATAACTGGCTATATTCACATTAAAACGCTATATTTAGGCGGCACATTGAAATGCGAGTATGCCTGAAGCTATTTATTGTCCTTTGGCCTAACTAGTCGGTTAAGATTGATAGCATAATATATTATAAATAAAGGTAGAGTGAGTTGCTGGGCGAAGGTTTAGAAGTGTAGGCGGCTTAACTTTTCAGGAGGAGTAATAATGGAGCAAAGAATTGCATGAATAAGAGAAAAACAATGTTAAGAGCGAATATTTATTTAATATTTTCCTTGTTGTCAATGTCAGCAGTATCATCAGTAAGTGCGGCAGATATTATCAGCGTAGAAAGTAAGAGTTCTACAGCACAAACGGTATTGGGAAGTACGGTTATCCCTTATAAAGAAGTTACTTTGTCGGCGCAGATACCGGGTCGAATTATCTCAATTACCGGTGAAGTGGGAACGATGCTTTCCAAAGGTGATTTAATTGTAAAAATAAATGATGATGGTATACAGGCCAAGCGTAGCTCAGTATTAGCGGGTTTGGAATCCGCTCAAGCCGCCTTACGAAACTCTCAGACTCAATATAACCGTGAAATGGTTTCACCCCGTAGCAAGGATATTTCGGGAATGCCGGGCATGGGTATGCCGGCCATGATGGATATCTACATGACTCGCCCTATGTACGAAATGATGGGCGACTATGATGAAGATACTAATCGTTATTCAGACTTGATGAACAGTGCAACAGCGGTAACACAAGCTAAAAGTAGAGTGATGCAATCATGGTCACAGCTTAGTGAGGTTGATGCAAAACTTACTAATGCTGTATCAATAGCGCCTTTTTCAGGCATGATTCTTAAAAAAATGGTGGAAGTAGGAGATACGGTACAACCGGGTCAGCCGCTTATAAAGTTTGCCGATGTAAAGTTTAAGCGTTTGAAAGCGGACGTGCCTTCAATGATGGTCAGAAATCTAAGTATCGGTATGGTTGTGCCGGTGACCATCAGTGGCGGGTTGAAGACGAAAGCAAAGGTAGTGAGGATATACCCTATTGCAAACCCCGCACGACACACGGTTACAGTGAAGTTTGATCTGTATACCAATGTGGATGCGGCACCTGGAATGTATGCTGAAATTGTTATTCCTAATAGCACTCAAACATCAGTCGACGTGATTGTTATTCCGAAAAGTGCATTGCTACCGGGCAGAAGCTTAGATAGTGTATTGCGAATAGGTAGGAGTGGTAAGTCTGAGCTTAGGCTGGTGCGTCTCGGTGCAGAACAGGGCGATGGTAAAGTAGCAGTAGTGTCAGGGCTGAGTAAGGGTGATCAAATTATAGATAAACCACCTGCAACGGCAAAATCCGGATGGATGCCATCTGATGCTGTTTCAAAAGCAGAATAACTCGCCACTACGTTACTAGATAGATATTGCTGGAATAAACCCTATGTCAGATCATAAAGAATCCAATACTCAGAACAAGCCCGAGAAAGAACATCCTTTAGGTATTGCGGGGGGCTTGGCAAAAGCCTTTATTACCTCTCCGATTTCGTTATTACTCATTATTGCCTTTCTCGTTATTGGCATGTTGGGCTTGCAGATAACGCCTCGACAAGAAGATCCACAGGTATCGGTGCCGATGGTGGATATATTTGTCGCCTATCCTGGTGCGTCTGCTAAAGAAGTTGAAAGCCAAATAGCGCGGCCTCTGGAAGGGATCATGTCGGAAATTACCGGCGTGGAAAATGTCTATTCAATGTCTGCGCGCGGTCAAGCGATGGTCACCGTGCAATTTACCGTAGGTGAGGATTATAACGAGTCTATCGTAAAGCTACATGACAAGCTGGAAGCGAACAAAGGCAGTATGCCATCTGGCACAAGAGGCTTTTTGGTTAAGCCCAAAGGGGTTGATGATGTCCCTACTGTTACCTTAACATTATGGTCCAATGAAGTGGATGATACTTCTTTGCGTTTAGTAGCACTAGATGTGCTACAAAGCTTGCGAGAAGTGGCGAACACCAGTCAAAGCTTTATAGTGGATGGTCGACATGATCAGCTGCTTATTGAAATCTTACCTGAAAAGCTGGCGACCTATGGTGTTTCTCTGGATCAGGTTGCAAACACCCTTCGGATGGCAAACTCTGAGCGTAGTGCGGGTGCTATTGAGCCTGGAGATAAAGTGGTTACCATCGTTACAGGAGCCTTCTTGAACAATGCTGATGATGTTAATCGTTTGATGGTTGCTGTGGTTGATAATAGTCCTGTGTATGTACGTGACGTTGCGGTAGTTAAAGAAGGGCCGAGTGAAACCAGCAAAGTAGTCACTTATTTTACGGGTAAAGCTAGCACTTCTGAAGAAGAAGCGATTGGGGCTGCTGCGGTTACCATTGCTATTGCGAAAAAACATGGAAGTAATGGCGTTCAAGTCTCGGAAGCTATCTTGGAAAAAGTTGAAGCTTTAAAAGGTCACTCAATCCCTGACAATATTAATGTAGCGATCACGCGTGACTATGGCGCATCAGCAAAAGAAAAAGTTAATCATCTATTGCAGAAGTTAGTCATAGCCACTTTGATTGTAACGGCATTAGTCTGGATGTTTCTGGGCTGGCGGGCTTCAACCGTTGTCTTGATCATTATTCCCATCGTGTTGACCACAACCGTATTTTCAGCTTGGGTGTTTGGATTGACGATTGACCGAGTAAGCTTGTTTGCACTGATTTTTTCGATAGGCATACTGGTGGATGATGCCATCGTAGTGGTGGAAAATATTTATCGGCGCTGGTTGATGGCAGATAGCCTTGATGTGGATACTGCGGTAGATGCAGTACGTGAAGTCGGCAACCCCACTATTATCGCGACCTTTACCGTCATAGCCGCACTACTGCCAATGGGTTTTGTAAGTGGCATGATGGGGCCTTATATGTCCCCCATTCCCGTGCTGGGATCGGTAGCGATGTTGATCTCATTGTTCGCTGCTTTTGCCTTTACGCCTTGGCTGACGAATAAGCTAAAACCTAATATTGATCAGTTACGAAGTGCTGCCGAGAAAGAGCATAAGCAAGCGGCAATGATGGATCGTTTCTACCGCAGAATCATTATTCCTATGATCGAAAAGCCCAAGAAGGGAAAAATCTTTTTGTATGGAATCATTGCGGTGTTTTTTGTATCACTGTTGCTCTTTTATCCTAGCCAGCTGGTGCGCGTTAAAATGTTGCCGCTAGATAACAAGCCTGAATTTAATGTTGTGGTGAATTTCCCTGAAGGGACGTCATTACCGGTAACTGCTAATCTTGTTAATAAGTTATCCATGCACTTAAAAGAGATTGAAGAAGTCACCGCATTGCAGACTTATACGGGTACGTCATCTCCCTTTAACTTCAATGGCTTAGTGCGTCATTCTTATCTGCGTAGCAAGCCGTGGCAAGGTGATATTCAAGTTCAGTTAATAGATAAGGGTGATCGAGAAAGAACGAGTCACGAAATTGCGAGTGAGGTGCGCGCAGCCCTAACGCCGATGGCGAAAGAAGCGGGTGCACGGATTGAGATTGTTGAAATGCCACCCGGCCCTCCTGTGCTGCAAACCATTGTTGCGGAAATTTATGGCCCTAGTGCTGAGGTGCGGCGGAAATTTGCCGAGGATCTGCGGTTGAAGTTTGAAGAGGCAGAGAATATTGCTGATGTTGATAATTTCTTGCAGGCTCCACACGATATACTTCGTTTTAAAGTCGATGCGGATAAGGCTCAACGAAATGGTATTTCGGTAGAAGATGTCAACCGCACATTAGAAATGGCAATGGGGGGTTATATTCTGGGTGATATCAAAAAAGGTAAACTCATTGATCCCATGCCTATTGTCATGCAAGTGCCTTTGAGTGTTAGGTCTGATATTTATCGTTTAGTACAGCTACCGGTTATCAGCAATACCGGTATAGCTATACCACTAGCTGAGTTAGGAGCATTCTATTCAGAGCCAGAAGACCAGCCCATCTTTCATAAAAACCTACGTCCTGTTGAGTTCGTCACAGGTGAAGGGGTGGGTAAGTTTGCCGCCCCCGTTTATGCACAATTTGAAGTGCAGGATTTACTGGCAGCAGATAATGATGGAAAAGGCTATAAGATTGGCGAAACGGTAATAACAGGCGGCCATTGGCTGGGTACTCCGAAAAGTGATGAAGAAGTGTCATTTGAGTGGGGTGGCGAGTGGACGGTAACCTTCGAGACATTCCGAGATATGGGAATAGCCTTTATGGCCGCTCTGGTGCTGATCTACATGCTGATCGTGGCGCAGTTTGGTAACTTCATACTGCCTGCGATTGTTATGGCACCCATTCCTTTAACCTTGATAGGTATTGTTCCTGGTCACTGGATTATGGGTGCGGATTTTTCAGCTACATCCATGATAGGGTTTATCGCCTTAGCGGGCATAATAGTGCGTAACTCCATCCTGCTTGTTGATTTCTCCCGCGAGGCTGTGATGGAAAAAGGCATGTCGGTTGTTGATGCGGTTATTCACTCCTGTGAGACGAGAACACGACCTATTGCCATAACGGCACTAGCGTTAATAGGGGGATCCTCCGTTATTGTTTCTGATCCTATTTTTCAGGGCATGGGAGTTTCGCTAATCTTTGGTGGACTGGTTTCTACGATTTTGACACTGTTGGTTATTCCTTTGGGCTGTATTAGTGCAGGCGATGCTCTTGGAGATCCTAATGCGGATTCAGATAAACCTTCGGGGGGTAGTTCAGGTGCTATTGCCCAACCAGCAGTGGGTACTAACTCCTCGTACGATGATGAAACCTTCGTTGATAAAATTAAAGATGCAGGTGGTACGGTTGTCGGGATTGTAGGAACAGTGGTTGGTTTAGTCTTTGCTGGCGCGAAAGGTTTGCTGGGTTCCGTATTTGGTTTAATAACCCGAAATAAATCAAAAGATTCGGATTCAGGAGTTGTCAGCGAAATAAATGAAAGCCATAATGCTCAGCCCAAGGCGAAAGCTACCGTTAAGGCGAAAGTAGCACCCAAGGCGAAAGCTACCGTTAAAGC
>CAZDMX010000019.1:0-11954 GCA_964506085.1 uncultured Thiothrix sp.
GAAATCAGTCTGCCGAATACACACTTAGCCATTCCTGCTTATTATGTTATTGCCCCGGCAGAATGCTCTTCTAACCTGTCACGGTTTGATGGTGTGCGTTACGGTTATCGTTGTGAAGACCCTAAAGACTTAACCGATATGTATGAGCGTTCACGCGGTGAAGCTTTTGGCTCGGAAGTAAAAAACCGGATTATGATGGGTGCATATACGCTATCTGCGGGTTACTATGATGCTTATTATCTAAAAGCACAGAAGATTCGTCGCCTCATTTCCAATGATTTCAAAGCGGCTCTTGAAGACGTAGATGTGATTATGGGGCCGACCTCTCCGATGACAGCATTTAAACTGGGCGAGAAGAAAGGTGATCCTGTTTCCATGTATCTTTCTGATATTTACACTATTGCACTTAACCTGGCAGGTTTGCCGGGTATATCATTACCCGTTGGGCAGGCAAACGGGATGCCGGTAGGGTTGCAATTAATCGGTGGCTATTTTTCAGAAGGTAAGTTGCTAAACATAGCTCACCAGTTACAGCTAGTAACGGATTGGCATTTGCAAACACCCGCAGCGTATAAATAGGAGATAAGATCATGGTATGGGAAACAGTAATTGGTCTTGAGATTCACGCTCAACTTTCTACGAAATCCAAATTATTTTCAGGTGCATCCATTGCTTATGGAGCGGAACCTAATACGCAAGCCTGTACGGTTGATTTAGCCTTACCGGGTGTATTGCCGGTGTTGAATAAAGAAGCCGTTCGCATGGCGGTCAAGTTTGGTTTGGCGCTGGGTGCGATTGTGCCTAGCCGTTCGGTGTTTGCACGCAAGAATTATTTTTATCCTGATTTGCCTCAAGGCTACCAGATCAGCCAATTTGATCTACCCATTGTAGATAAAGGCTTTTTGGATATTACCCTCGAAAATGGTGAAACCAAACGTGTGGGTGTTACTCGTGCACACCTTGAGCAAGATGCCGGTAAATCCCTGCATGAAGATTTTCAGGGGTTGACGGGAATTGATTTGAATCGTGCGGGTACGCCGTTAATCGAAATCGTTTCAGAGCCAGAAATGAGTAATGCCAAAGAGGCGGTTGCTTATATGAAAAAAATTCATGCTCTGGTGCAGTATTTAGAAATTTGCGATGGCAATATGGCAGAGGGTTCTTTTCGTTGTGATGCGAATGTTTCGGTGCGTCCTGTCGGGCAGAAAGAATTTGGTACACGTGCGGAAGTCAAAAATCTCAACTCTTTCCGTTTTGTAGAACGAGCCATTAATTTTGAAGTGGAACGGCAGATCGACCTGATTGAGTCAGGTGGCACAGTCGTTCAAGAAACCCGTTTATATGATCCTGACAAGCATGAAACACGCTCAATGCGGAGCAAGGAAGAGGCGAACGACTACCGCTATTTCCCTTGTCCGGACTTATTGCCAGTTGATATTACCGATGAGTTTTTGGAAGAAGTGCGCAAAACGCTGCCAGAGCTGCCAGATGCCAAGAAACAACGCTTTATTGATGAGTTGGGTTTGTCTGAAAAAGATGCCTCTGAGTTAAGTTCTAATCGTGCTATCGCAGAATATTTTGAAGTGGTCGCCAAAGGTTGTGGCGAGACTAAATTAGCCGCTAACTGGGTGATGGGCGAGTTATCTGCACATTTGAATAAAGATGAAACAGACATTAAAGAGGCTCCTGTTTCTGCCGAGATGTTGACGGTGTTGATTCAACGTATTACTGACAAAACCATTTCTGGAAAAATCGCTAAAGACATCTTCGTTGATATGTGGGCAGGTGAGAGTGATGATGTTGACGCCATCATCGACAAAAAAGGCTTAAAACAGATTACTGATACAGGTGCTATTGAAGCGATGATTCAAGAGGTGGTTGATAACAATCCGAATCAGGTTGAGCAATTCCGCGCAGGTAAAGAGAAGCTCATCGGTTTCTTTGTCGGGCAGGTCATGAAGGCTTCTAAAGGTAAAGCCAATCCTGCTCAGGTCAATGAAATATTGATGAAGCTGCTCAAAGGTTAGTCAAGGATAGTCTAATGGTAGTCAAAGGTTAACCGTTATGAAAGTCCTATTAGTTTATGCTCATCCTAATCCGGAGAGTTTGAATCACGCCATGTTGGAAGCTATGATTTCTGGTCTGGAATCTGCTAGTCACGAAGTCAAAATTAAAGATTTGTATGCTGAAAGCTTTGATCCTGTTTTGAAAGCAGAAGACTTAGCGATGCTACAAAAGGGCGAAACACCCCCTCATATTCAGTCAGAACAAGATGTTTTGTGCTGGGCAGACAGTTTGATCTTTTTGTATCCGCTATGGTGGTTTGATCGTCCGGCTATTTTAAAAGGCTGGTTTGATGTGGTGTTCACCAATCAAGTGGCTTTTAGCTTTGATAACGAAGGTGTCAAAGGCTTGCTCAAGCACAAAAAAGCGTTGGTGGTTATTACTGCCGGGGGCTCTGAGGATTATTTTAAAGATACTGATGCCATGCCGCTTATTCATCGTCCCGTCACGGATGGAACACTGGGTTTTTGTGGTGTTGATGATGTTCAGCACAAGATTTATTTTGATGTGCCAAGCTTAAGTGATGACGAGCGGAAGGCCATTCTTGATGAAATGGTGGCGTTAGGAAAAAAGTTTTAGTGGTCGACTTGGTGGTTGATAGGTTGCTGAACTATAAGCTTTATGGCGAGAATAGTCATGACGATAGCCATAAACAGGCCATACCCATAGTTTTCCTGCATGGCATGTTGGGAGAGTTACAAAACTGGAATAGCCAGGCAAAACGATTTGCTGATCAAGGCTATAAAGTACTGGCTGTAGACTTACGCAATCATGGTGGCTCACCGCATCTCAAAGGTATGAGTTATCGACAAATGGCTGAAGATGTTCTAGCTTTATTATCTCATCTGGAATTTTCAAAAATAAACCTGTCTGGGCATTCAATGGGTGGAAAAGTGGGTATGTACCTCGCTCTACTTTATCCGGAAATCATTCAGAAACTAGTCGTTGTAGATATTGCACCCGTTGCTTATCCGCTGTGGCATCAGCAAATTTTCCATGCCTTATTGTCATTGCCCATAGATCAACTGAATAGTCGTCGTGAAGCAGATAAGCTGTTAGCTAAGAGCATAGATGACGATTTTGAACGAGCTTTCTTATTAAAAAACTTGAAGCGCAAAGAAGAAAAATATGAACTACATAGTGGCAATCAATATAACGGCTACCAATGGAAATGTGACTTGGCTGAGATTTCCAGAAACTATCTTAAAATTGTGGGTTTTCCCGCGCAAAATACGAAGTTCCCAGGTGATGTGTTGTTCATTAAAGGGGAGAATTCGGAATATATTACAGAAGAATATACCTCAAGGATTTTGCAGTATTTTCCACAAGCAAAAATAGAAACAATAGCAAACGCTGGGCATTTACCACATGTGCAACAGCCTGATATTTTCTATGAACAGGCTAGTCATTTCTTATAAAAAGTGGCGGCTTCGGTTTTGATAAGCAGGCTGTTCAATACAGCTAATTTTTCACTATCAACGATGTGTTTTTTTACTTGGAAGTGGGACTTTAGTCCCGCAAATGGTGCTACGAAGAAGCATTGGCGAGACTGAAGTCTCACTTCCGGTTAGTATTGAACAGCCCTGAGTCCTAAGGAAAACTCGCAATACATAATTCTGTGAATCAGAAGATTGATTCACAGAAAGTTTGCGTAAAGCAGTAGGAATTAATGCTGCACGCTTCTACAACAACCTGAAACTTTTCTATTGCCCGCTACGGTTGCTGTGACAGCAAATGGGTATTTGATATTGGTAATACCATCAGTACAAGTATTCGTTTTAGTTAGCATTGCGCGAACAGCATTACGTCCACGACCGCCATTAACGATCATTTGGTTCTTTCCTTTAACCCATTTACGATAATAGAGAGGACTGTTAAAGGATTTGCCATCACGTAAATCTACTTTAAGTTTTTTACCTGTAAAATTCATGCTGATGTTCCAAAATGGAGTGTTACCACCACATTCCATGAAGACTTGTTTGCCAGTGGTTTTCTGGGCAACGGTGTTCTTCCGAGCAGCGGCGCTTTGCTGTGTTTTTGCAGGGGCGTTTCTTGAAGTGTTTCCTTGAGTTTTTAGCCGATGATTTTGACGTTGTCTAGCCTTATAGGTGCTGGCAGCATCAAATTTTAGATACTTTGTATTAACCCAACCTGTTTCTCCATTCCAATGAATTTGTTGCCAAGAAGATGATCCTTTTTTTATGGGATGACGGCTGCTGGCGACCCACTTGGCATTGTGTGGAAGAGCTACAAGAACTCTAGACTTAACACTTGGCCAGGCTCTCATATTCAAGGAAGCACCTTGTTTAACTTTTGTCACTTGATAGACTTTAAGCAGTGGCGCTGAAAAAGCGACTGATGAGAAGAAAAAACTACAGATCAGCAACAAGCTGATTGAGAGAGTGCGTTTCATAGTTGGGCTCCTGATAACTATATGCGATTTAATCGAGATAAAGTTAATATTGAGATTAGCTTGCTGTGGAATATTAACTCTTTCCTATAACAATATGTATTATAGAATATTATTATAGTTAATCAAGAGGAGAAGTGGTTAACAGTGGTTAACAGTGGTTAACAGTTCTACTTCTTTGTTTTCCAGTCCCCAGATTGACCTCCTCTTTTCTCTAACATCCTGACATTTTCAATCGACATTTCTTTATCAATAGCTTTGCACATATCGTAGATAGTAAGCAATGTAACTTGCACGGCAGTCAGGGCTTCCATTTCTACACCCGTGACATGGTGTGTTTCTGTCGTGGCTGTACACAGTACTAGCGATTCGGCAGTATTGGTTTGTAAGTCAATCTCTACCTTTGTAAGTGGTAATGGGTGGCATAAAGGAATCAAATCAGCTGTTCGTTTAGCCGCCATAATGCCTGCGACTCTTGCAATTCCTAGCACATCGCCTTTTTTATGAGAGTCTGTAAGTATTTTTTCCAGAGTTGCTGGTTGCATTTTAATTTTTCCAGATGCGATAGCAACTCGATGGGTTGTGTTTTTATGGCCGACATCGACCATATGGGCTTCACCCGATTGATTAAAATGGGATAGTTCAGACATGGTTCACTCTGTATGTTTTATATTCTCGCCAATTTGTTGGTGGAGGTAGTTAATAGCCCAATTATCTCATGCTAAAAACCATGAGTCCGATTTTATTGGTAGTTGTAGTATGACTATGATAAGTTTTCGATCGTTTGTTTCTTAAACTAATAAAAATTATAAATAAGGCATATATTAATATGAAATTATCAGATGGCTTTGCCAGTGTCGCAAAGTATATCAGCTGGGGAATCTTAACAGCTATCCTATTACAACCTATTTCCGCATTTTCAGCGACTAGCTGGAAAATGGTTTATGTCTATGAGAAACCAGGTGGTGGTCACTTGATAACAAGCTCTCGTTTGCCCAATGCAAAATATCGCTTGATAAAAACCTATAAAACTCGCAAGCCTATTTCTAAAAAGAAGGCGGTAGCCAGTAAGAAAAGTCGCAAAGGCATGGCCGCTAGTCAAATACGCTCCGCATGTTCTAGCCCTAGTGCACAAAAAAGAGCAGATAAGTATCAGCGTTACATTGAAATATATTCAAGGATTTATGGCGTTGATGAGGCTTTAGTACATTCAATCATAAAGAATGAATCGTGTTATAAAGTAACAGCCAAGTCTCCTGCTGGAGCTATTGGACTGATGCAGTTAATGCCTCAAACAGCTAAAGAAATGAAAATTAGCAATCCCTGGAACCCTGAGCAAAATATTCAAGGAGGGGTAAAGTATATTGCCGAGATGATAAAAACTTTCTCTGGTGATTTGCATTTAGCCGTTGCTGCGTATAATGCAGGCCCTGGTAATGTAAGAAAATATAAAGGAATACCTCCCTTTCGTGAAACAAGAACTTATGTGAAACGAGTGATGGGTGACTTTGAACGGATGACTCGTCAGTATGCGAGTAGATAAACCGTAGATTTTATCTTGTCTGGCAGGGTGCTTTCGGGTATGGTTAGCGCCGTTGATTTACATTTGATAATAACGATTCAGGAGATATATCATGGACTTTAATGAAGAATTAGATGCACGTGGCTTAAACTGTCCTTTACCTATCTTACGTTGTAAGAAAGCAATGAATGGTATGGATGCGGGCGACGTATTAAAAATTGTTGCTACTGATCCAGGTTCAGTAAAAGACTTTGAAGCTTTTTGTAAGCAGACAGGCAACGAATTATTAGAAACTTCTGAAGAGGGTAGTGAATTTACTTTCTTTATCAAGAAGAACTAATTTACAGATAAGAAAGTATTAGCCACTTCTAGAGAGTATTCTAAAAGTGAGTAACAAAAAAGGTACCCTAGGGTACCTTTTTTTATGCCTCAAGTATTTGTGAAGTAGTATTGGGGGTGTGTTTAAGTGATGCACTCTGTTGGGGTTCCTACGTCACCCGCAACAAATTGTGTTTTTTTTCACATTGACTTCAGTTTTAACTGAGTTTTTTAGGTTTAATCGCACTTTAAGTATTGGTATAAACTTATGCTTAGCAATAGGCCACTTACCTGAGAAAATTATGAGACGTGATGATGCTGAAATAAAAAAATGGCTTGATAAACGAAAGTCACAGTTTTTATATCGTAAGCCAAAAGTCATTTCAACCCCGCAGCAACCCAGAATGGTAGTTGATGGTAAAAAAGTCTTATCATTTTGTAGTAATGATTATCTTGGTCTGGCGAACCATCCACATGTTATTGAGGCATTAGTATCAGCAACGCATCAGTATGGTGTGGGGAGTGGAGCCTCTCATTTGGTTAATGGGCATTCTGTAGAGCATGAGCTTCTTGAGCAGGAGCTGGCAGAGATGACAGGGCGTGAATCCGTATTGCTATTTTCTACGGGGTATATGGCAAACCTAGGTATTGTCTCAGCATTAATGAACAAAGGTGATGTTGTTTTTCAAGACAGACTGAACCATGCCTCATTAATAGATGCGGGTTTGCTGTCATCGGCTAAGCTAATACGCTACCGACATAACGATATAAAGGTGTTGGAAAAAAAGCTTAAGGCATATCCTGATAAAAACAAGATGCTACTTTCCGATGGGGTTTTTAGCATGGATGGAGATTGTGCTGATATTGCGGGACTAGTTGCTTTAAGTCAGCAACATAAAGCGTGGTTAATGATTGATGATGCACACGGTTTTGGTGTGTTAGGAGCGCAAGGCGGCGGCCTCGTTAACGCTAACGGCTTTAGTCAAAATGACGTACCTCTTTTAATGGCAACATTGGGTAAGGCTGTGGGTGTCTCAGGAGCTTTTGTTGCAGGGAGTCATGATCATATCAACTATTTAAGGCAAACCAGTAGAACGTGGATATATTCTACGGCAATGCCATCACCTCTTGCGGCTGCAAGTAGAGCAAGTTTGCGGATTATCCAGAAAGAATCATGGCGCAGAGAAAAATTACTGGAGTTAATTGCCTTATTTAAGCAAGGAGCAAAAGAAAAAGGTCTTAATTTATTGCCTTCTGATACCGCTATTCAACCCGTTCTGATTGGAGATAGTGAACAAGCAATCACGACTAGCCAAAGGCTTATTGAGCAGGGTATTTTAGTGACGGCCATACGGCCGCCTACCGTCCCAAAGCATACAGATAGATTGCGTATAACGCTTTCTGCAAGTCATGAGGCAGCAGACATATTGAATTTATTGAAGGGTTTAGAAAGATGTTTGTGAATAAGGGGGGTGTTGGGAGTAGTCTGGGCAAAAAAGGAGCGGGCATAAAGCCCGCTCAATGTTGCGAGGGAGAACGTTGTTTTGATATTTTCATCAAAACTAATACTCGTGAGTCGGAAGTTTGCTAAACTAGGTTCATACTATTTTTATATTTATTATTTTAAGTGTTTTCGTCACGGCTTATGCGTCACGGCTTATAAGGTAATATCTACGAAATGAACTATTTTTTTTATCTTTACGACTTATTCTATGCCTAGCAAATCAATACAGCGAAGCCCCACCCATTCCTTGTCGACATCGGCTAGCGATGAAAGATTGCTTGATTTAATAGCAAAAGGTAATGAAAAAGCTTTTGCTATTTTATATAAGCGCTATTGTCCTGTTCTACAGCGGTTCTGTACCCGGATGCTAAATGGTGATGTGGCGCTAGCGGCTGATATTGTTGATGAAGCTATGTTCGAAGTGTGGAAGTCTGCTGAGAAGTTCGCAGGTCATTCCAAACCTTCTACATGGATGCACGCGATAGCGCGTAATAAATTGATTGACTATTTGCGTAAAAACTCTGATAGCAAAATTGATAAAAATTTATTGCGAGCTAGTGTAGATGAATATGCTCCGTCTGAGGAGGTTTTGTTATTAGAGGAACAACAAAACTCAAACGTAGTTAGGCATATGGATAAGCTGAGCGTAGATCATCGCGAAGCTTTGTCGTTGGCATATTTTAAAGAATTGTCTATAAAAGAAATGGCGACGACATTAAATATTTCCGAAAATACGGTTAAGACGAGATTGTTTTATGCACGCCAGCGCTTTAAGAAAATATTATCAAAAATGGGGTTTCACAGAGAGCGATCCAATGGACCTGAAAGAGGTTAGTGAGTACCAATACGAGCGTGCATGTTTGTTATTGCCTTGGTATGTCACTGATAAGCTAACATTGTCTGAAAAAGAAGAGATTGAGGCGATTCTGGAAATATCACCTAAGCTACGCAGTGAATTGACGAACCAGCAGAAGATGGCGCAAATGGTGGGTGATGATCCAGAAGTGCTAAATATCGTTGCCATTGAGACTCAAGAACAACGGCTTAATCGATTGCTTGGTCGTATTAAGCGTACGAGCAATAATGAACCTAAGCAGCAAACCTCTATTTGGACAGGTATCTGGGCAGGATTCCCTTCACAAGTATTAAAGAGTATTGATACTTTCATACAGCCATTGTCTAATAACTGGACTAGGGTTGCTTTTTCCCTTTTTCTTGTCGTTCAAGTTGCTATTCTTGTAGTTGTTATTGATAAAGATACGGATTCTTCATTCGTAGCTAAAGATTCTGTTAAAGTCGATGGTGGCTCTTTCACAGCTGATGGCTCTAGTGCTAGATATGATCTAGCAGGGGAGGGTGTGTTTACTCCTGCTGATCAAACCGTTTTGGTTTTTCAGTTCACCATACAGGCTAGTAAAAATGAAATTGATCGGTTGTTTCAAGAAATTGGTGCCCAAATTATTGAGCATCCGGCAGGAAGTACTAATTATACTGTAACTTTATCTGGTTTATGGAGTGAGCAAGATATTGATGGTTTAATTAGTCGTTTAGAAAAAAATAATACAATGATACGTTTAGTAGGTCGAGGCCTGTAGGTAATGTTGCGCAATAAATCAACAGGGTTATTTCAAATAGCCAGCTTTGTTTTGTTTGGGTTTTTTATTGCTTCATCATGGGGGGAGAATCTGCAAACCGAAGAGAAGATGCAGTGTTATATAGTGGGTGATATGCTCTGCTTACCCATTCTCCCAAGAAGAACGGATTATAATAAAGATGAATTACTTCTGTTGTTGGACAAGAATGTACCAGAATCACTTTACAAGTCGTTGCTAATTAAATACGGGCTTGATGAGATTAGTGAAACACGCCTAGATAGTCTTAGTGTTGATCTAAAAATAGCAAACACAAATGGTCAGGATCCACTGGATCTTAGTAAAAAAATCAATCGAATCTATGAAGATATTGAAGCGGCTACGAATAATATCTATAAGCTTGAGATTAATGATACAAAACTGTTAGATAAAGACGACTATCCCAAATCATTAACAGGTGCACACAGGGCATTACAATATTCCAGAGGTGAGGGTGTTCTAATTGGCATGATCGATGGTCCCGTTGATAGTCTCCATAGTTCTCTAAGAAATAGGGTTCAGCAGGTGAATCTTGTGAACACAGTGAATAGAAGTGTTGCTAAGCTCGCACATGGAACCGCTATAGCAGGTGTGATTATTAGTAATAACCCCCAGATTGGGATAGCACCTTCTGCACGGCTTTTTTCCGTAGTAGCTTTTGAGCGTAAGGAACATAAAGGTAAAGTTGCATTTTCTAGTAGCTCTGCATTGATTGCTCAAGCGATTGATCTTGCGATTAAACGAAAAGTGGATATATTAAATCTTAGTTTTTCCGGTGGCAAAGATGCTGTCGTGAGAAAACTAGTAGATAAGGCAATCAAAGCCGGGATTATCGTAGTGGCATCTTGTGGTAACGATGCGAGTACTAAGCCGCGTTATCCTGCTGCAATTCCAGGAGTTATCGCTGTTACTGCGGTAGATCATTTAAAACGACCTTACGCAAGAGCGAATAAAGGTAAACATATTGACGTCGCGGCTCCAGGTGTAGGTGTATTAACAACGGGACCTGGGGAGCGTTATCAACTCTCTTCCGGTACATCACTCGCAGCGGCTAATGTGTCAGGAAGTTTGGCGCTCTTGCTTGCCAAGAAAAAGAATATAGACAAGGATGTGCTTAGCCTTACTGCAACTGATCTGGGTGCGCCAGGACGAGATGCGTTATTTGGAGATGGTTTGATTAATGTACTGAGTGCGCTCAAGTCTATCATTCGTTAACCTGCCCCTGCCGATAAGGATTATTTCAACCAATCTCTAGCGACTAGATACCAGCTATATAACTTCTCTTCCTGACTTCCAGCTTCCGGTTTCCAGTTATATTTCCATTTCACCAAAGGTGGCAGCGACATAAGAATAGATTCTGTTCGTCCACCAGACTGCAAGCCAAATAAAGTACCACGATCATAAACCAGATTGAATTCAACATAGCGACCACGGCGATAGAGCTGAAAATCTTTATGTTGCTCTGTATAAGGCGTATCTTTTCGTGCTTGTACAATAGGTAAATAAGCAGGGATATAGTGATCCCCAATGCTTCTTATGAATGCAAACGATTGCTTAAAGCCGTCTTCAAAAAGATCATCAAAAAATAAACCACCAATACCCCGTGGCTCCTGCCTATGCTTTAAATAAAAATAGTCATCACACCATTTTTTATAGCGCGGGTAGACATCTTCACCAAAAGGCTGGCAAGCATCGTGGGCGGTTTGATGCCAGTGTTTGCAGTCTTCATCGAAGCCATAGTAAGGGGTGAGGTCAAAACCACCACCAAACCACCAAATGGGGTCTTCACCATCTTTCTCTGCAATAAAGAAACGCACATTAGCATGCGAGGTAGGAATAAAGGGGTTGTGAGGATGAATAACTAGCGAAACCCCCATAGCCTGAAAACTACGCCCTGCAAGCTCGGGACGGTGAGACGTAGCGGAAGCTGGCATATTGTCGCCAAACACATGCGAGAAATTAACCCCCGCTTGTTCAAATAACTTACCATCAGTGAGTACACGAGTTCGCCCACCTCCGCCGGCTTCACGTTGCCAGTCATCTTCGAAGAACTGGCTTTCACCATCCTCCGTCTCAAGGCTTTGACAAATAGCATCTTGCAGCTCGAGTAGATAAGATTTAACAGCTTCAATATCAGGTAGGGACATGTTATGTGGCAATAGGGGAAGGTTGAAAATAAACCAGAGCTTAAATGCTATGCACCGTTCGATGCAAGTGTTTTGCTCTGATATAATGCTTTATTGGAAAACTAATTGAGGCAGATCATTGTGGATTCATCAAACCCTGTAGAACAACTAGCGAAACGCATATCGACATTACTCCCTGATTCTGTCGACGGTATCCGAAAAGATGTTGAAGACAACCTGAGAAGCGGTATAGAAAGTGGTTTGCGTACAATGAACCTAGTCACCCGTGAAGAATTTGAAGTGCAATCGGCGGTGTTACTAAGAACAAGAGAAAAGCTGGAAAAACTGGAAAAGCTAGTTGCTGAATTAGAAGCTAAAG
>CAZDMX010000020.1:0-11807 GCA_964506085.1 uncultured Thiothrix sp.
ATGATTTCTGGGAAAAGTGTAAACCTAGGCGTTCAACGTACCCCGCTTGCCGTGCTGTAATCGCTGCACGTAAACAACATGCTTCGTTTGAACAGGCAATGATATTGGCTATTCAGGAAGCGTATTATCTAAACGCGCTTAACCCATCTGATACTAGTGTATTGATTGATCTTGCAAATGCTTTACCGGCAACATCTGACAACCCTTTGGATACGACATTATTTGCATCAGACTTGTCCGGCGAACAGACTCAGCAGCAACTTATGCAGGAGATACAGCTTGCAAGGTCTTTGGGAGCACAAGGCTTCCCCAGCCTGATTTTAGAATACAAAAAAACTTATTCGTTGCTAGAGATTGATTACAATAATCCACAAAAAATATTGGATCAAGTAGCTACGATTGTCGGCTGAGACGGAAGAATATACCTGCCAGAAAAACAAAAACCAGTGCATTAGCGATCTGATGCAAATTAAAATCTACATAGCTGTGCAATAAAAGCAACAACATGCCAATCCCTGCACCTATTTGTAAGTTATTAAATTCACCTTGCTTCTTATCTCTGAGTAAACGAAACCAGCGAATAATATATAAAAGAAGAAAAGCAGCAATAATAATTACCCCAAACACACCCATATCTGAAATAATTTCCAAATAATCATTATGTGCCTGATTTATAAAACCATGTTGCTCAATAGGTTGATAAGCACGATACATCTCAGGAAATGTGCCAGGCCCACTACCCCATGGAAATAATTCAGTGATAGCTCGCCCAGCATTCGCAGAAATACGCCATCTTTCATCTTCCATTGGATCTATAGCGAATCTATTTAGTACAGGCACTATACCCACCTTGAAAGCAATCACTATACCAATGACGCTGGATATCATTAAAAAGCCGAATGATTTTATTTTTCCAACGTGGCGCGCAAATGCGAAAGAGGAAATTAGCAAACCCAGTAAAACCAAACCAATACCTGCCCGAGATGCGGAGAAAAAGGCAACCAATATCATTAACACAAGCAGTACTATTAGTATGAGTGAACCGCTAAAACGTGAGCCTCTGAAGTCTTTTTTTCTATTTGAGTTTGGCGAAAATGAAGTCACCAACATTGCAATAACCATAGGTAAAGCTAACTCAATCAAGCCCACAAAATGATCTCGGTTTCGATACGTGCCACTTGCTGTATCCCCATGCGCCTCAATATTACCTAGGTAAAAAGTGTCTGCACCTGATGCATACTGAACGATGCCTAGCGCTGTTTGGATAAAGACGATAATGAAGGACTATTACCAAGGTACGTACATTTCTTTTAGGTAAGCTCATGGTAACTAAAAACAATGCGATCAAAGGAATTAAATAAAATAGAGATCGTTTAGTGTTCTCAGGAATAAGCGATAAGGCGGGATAAGCAATATCAACTCCCTGAGAAGATATAAAGCTTGCTACATCCGTATACAGTTCTCTCCCTGGTAGTTCCGACCACACGCCCTCTGGTAACGGAATAAGGTATAGCGCAACAAATATCAGTGAAAGAACTATAAATAATCCGTTCGCATAGCCTATTTTTCCTGCGCTTCCTTGTGTCCAGAATAGAACAACCAACATCAGCACACCCATTATTTGAGAGGCTAATTCGAACATCTCTTTATAGGGGTTCATAAACAAGGGCCCTGCAAAAATGAGCAAGCCTGCGAGCACCGTTAATAGCTTTGTATTCATTGCCTCTTCTGTGTTCATGGTTTTGGCTTTCCCACCGCTTTTTTAGCTTGTTTTGTTAACGGTAGGATATTGACTTGATCAAACCAGATACCGCCGTTAAAAAATTGCTCGTGGTGATATTTACTCATCGCTTCCAATCTGACTTTTTGTGATGTACAACCTTGTTTGGGTACTGAAAAATCAAATGAGATTTCATGCCATTTCTGCCGTCCCATTAATGCCTGACTCTCACCAAGTAGCTGCGTATTTTCATCAGCGCAGTAGATTCTCCAGACCAATCCTTGCGGGTTCTTTAAGCCATCTATGCGTGTTTGCATCGTTAGCTGATAACTACGTCCTGGCTCTAATAATAAACGCTGCCAAACATGTTTAAATTTGATGGCTTTTTGTTTATTAAAAACGACATGTAAAGCTCGACTATCTTTAATACCTCTGGTTCGCCCCAAAGTAATTTTTGCTTGTCTGGACTGCTTAAAATTCCAATCATAGCCACTATTATAGCTACCACTTTCAAAACCACCATCGTATACCGTTCCAATCTTACTAAACTGCTTACTACTAAGCCCACCTATCCACGATGAATAAGCCAGTTTCCATAACTTTGCTTGCTGTAATTTCTTCACATAAGCGTTACGCTCATTTTTTTCCAAGGGAACATCCGATTGGGCTCTTAGTTGATAGAAATATTCTAATACGGGTAAACTTACTTTATTTTGTACCATATAGGTGAAAAAATCTTTCCACCAAGATGCCGGTTTAGTCGCGTAAGGGACTAACAAACCACGAGAATCATCAGTATTGGCATAGCTAAGCAATACTGGAAATATGGGTTTATATAGGGCACGATGACGTGTCAGTAAAAGGTCCCATTCGGTCAGTACTTTCTCGACATCGCCTTTTTCTGCCCAATAATCTGAAAGGGTAATATGTACATAGGAATGAGCTGACCACTGTTTAGGAGCAAGAGTAACCGCCTCCTCAATATGAGTTAATTCTTGTAGATTCTTATAGGAGGGAATAAGTATGGACATGGCATGCCCATTGGTAGGATCAACACTTAAAGCAGCTAAAGCATATTTTCTAGCTTGCTCAAAATCATTCTCATCCTTGGCTAATTCTGCAAGATGCGTTAATGCATCATTCTCACGGGGATTCCACTGCAAAACTCGATGATAAGCATCACTATTTACTGAAGTGTCCTGTGCAATCCTTGCCTGTATCTCAGCGACCTTAAAAGGGATTAGATGGTAGAGAACAAAAACAGATATTAATAACAAAAATAATCGGAATATATTGATGAGTATTTTTTTTGGCATTTTATTTTTTTGGACTGCTTTTAGTTATTCCTAGAATAAACTAACTCGCTTGTTTAACGGGTTCCATTTCTGTTCCATGATCATCACCATTGCTATAATTATAATAATTATCATAGCTATAATAGTGACCTTTACCTGTTTTCACCTTAGTCAGAACAACCCCAATGGTATTGCCATAACTACGTGATAATCGTTTGAGTGCATTAGCGACAGCATCTTTTTTACTGTCTTCACTTGCAACAACAAATACCGTCCCATGTGCTCTATTGGATAAAACCAATGAATCAGCCATACCTAAAACAGGCGGTGAATCAATAATAACCTGATCAAATTTATCAGCTAATTTATCTAACACATCCATCATACTGGAACTCGCCAATAATTTGACTGGATTACTTGGAATAACACCCGCTGACAATATACTCAAACCTGATACTTGTGTTGCCTGTAGTGCTTCATCAAGAGTTGACTTGCCCACTAACACATCAGTAACCCCTCTAATATTATGTAAGCCCAGATAGTCATGTAATGACGGTTTACGTAAATCAGCATCAACCAGTACAACACGCTTTCCTTCTTGAGCCAAAACGATAGCCAGATTAATACTGGTACACGATTTGCCTTCATTGGCAGAAGAACTGGTGGTATGTAATATCTTGGGTATTCCATTTTCGGTTGAATATTCAAGATCAATAGCTATTGATCGAAATGCTTCAGAAACTGGAGAAAAGGGTTTTTCATAAATTAACAATGGATTCTGGTTGCGCTTAGTTTTGGTAAAAGGGAAAAAACCAATGACGGGAAGATTGGTCAGAGTTTCGACATCTTCAACCGTTTTTACTGTTTCATCCATGTTCTCTATGAGAAATGCCATGCCCACGCCCATCATCAAACCTAGCAATAAACCTATAGCAAGATTACGGGAAGTATTAGGCTTATACTTTTGAAAGGGTACAAACGCTGGGTCAAGAAAAGAGATGTTATTGGTAACAACGCCGCCAGCAACACCCACTTCTTTTACGCGCTGTAACAAACCATCGTATAATTCGCGATTAGTATCCACTTCTCTTTTTAGAGACATATAACCAATTGATTTATCACGAAGTCTCATAATCTCCGCTTTCTTTTTAGATAGCTGTATTTTTAATTTAGCGGCATTTTCTTTTGCTGCAAGATAACTACCCTGTAACTCATTTGAGGAACTCACATTAATAGTAGAAACCTCTTTTCGAATCTGCTTATCAATGGCAGATATTTGGTTTTTTATCTCTTTCATTACAGGATAAGCAGGTTTATAAATTTGTATTAACTCAGTGTATTTAGTTTCAAGTGTTGCTTTCTTTTCTTTTAGATTCTGTACAACACTATTGTCCATCTGACGAATAGCACCCGATATTTTATTTTTCTGTCGATACTCGCTTTCTGCTGTTATTAGTTTTGTCCTAGCTTCAGTGTACGCCTGCGACAATGCTAGCAACTCACTTGAAATAATAGACTGATTATCATCAGTGTTTATTATGTTTTTCTTCTTTGCATAGGCCACTAACTCCACTTCTGATTTTTGTAGTTTACTTCGAGTAATAGCAAGTTGCTCGTTCAGAAACTCTTTTGCATATATAGTTGAATCACCCCTACTTTCTAAATTCATCTTGATATAGTTTTCAGCTAGGGCATTCACTATTGTTGTGGCTAATTCCGGCTCTGTCGACTCATAATAAATACGAACAATATTAGATCTTTTAGCGGGACTAATAGTCAAATTTGCCAAAAACTTTAATTCTACGGGTCTTTTCGCTAACTGATTCTCTGCATCTAAAACGCCATCAGCTAGGACATCAACGTTTTCTAATAACTCATCATCTGATAAGCCCGTATTTTCATCAGCTACGAGATTGAATTCAACCGCTTTCTCATGAAAAAAACCAACCACATTTTCTTTAAAAAATGCTTTAGCTTCATCCATCTTCTCTGCAACAAATGGTTTTTTCAGTTGAGGTTGATCGAAATACTCAACAAGACCAACTTGCTCAATAACCCGAGATGCCAAAGCACGACTTTTTAGTACATCATACTGAGTCTGGTAGAAATTCCGATCAATGGCTTTTCGCTCATAAACGTCATAACTAACAACCTTGTCTGCTTCACGGTCTATTTTTATGGTAGCTTCAGCTCGATAAGTAGGTACGATAGATAGGGTATAAAGAAGTGTTAAACCAAAAATGAGCGATGATATTGTAAAGATCAGTAACTTATGACGCTTCAATACCTTGATCAAATCACTAATATTGATTTCGTCAAACTGCTCTTCATTCCCGTAACCACGGGCTGAGGGAGCGATTACTTCACGTTCAGTAAGCTCTAGTTTGGAACCATCAATGGCCACTACTGAATTATTATTTCGTTCACTCATGATATTTTATTAGTTGATAATTGATTGAAGTCGACATTCTTGGACACTGACACTAGCCCGATCTTACAAAGATATTAGCCTATATTTCATATGCTTGAAAGGCTATCAGAGCTTTTTTACCAGCACTCTGAATATTTGTACACCATACAATGCTACATTTCACATTAATAGAGACTGAATAACTAGAATGATAGACACACGAGATGTGTCTAAACAGCAACTAACTTGCTTAGGTACTAAGATACACAGGTAGACTGAAGTGGTAGGCGCGAGTGGATTCGAACCACCGACCCCTACCATGTCAAGGTAGTACTCTAACCAACTGAGCTACGCGCCTATATCAGAAACGCTATAAGAATACGCTTACAAGAAGGGCTGCATTCTATCTTTTTAAATAAAAATTAACAACCGATTATCATATATTAATCCCCCCAAAAGTAATGGCACTATGTTAGGAATCGGGGTTCTGCCCCGCATTGGAGAAACTAAAGTCTCGATTCCACTGATGTGTAAACGCTTTTGGGGAGATTAATACAAGTAATTCAGAGGTCATAGTGACGTAACTAACTCCCCTAATTTGCTTATTACCATGCAGTTAAGGTTCAACAACGGTAGTACGAATACGCCCACTATTAGCAACAACAATTTTCTTTGCACTCACAGCACCATTATTCACTGACAAGATATCTACTGTCAGACTCCCGCCAATACCCTTAATTCTTCCATTCATCATGTAGCCAATTTTAGCGGCATAATTACCGTTACCTTCAATCGTTAGATGAGTATCAAATTTTTCGTGTACCCGTAATAATTCAGAAGTGTTATTCGTACCATCACTACACACCAACTCTGCTGCATTCGTGTCACCTCCTAATTTACCGTTACCATCACAGTCCATGTAGATCAACCAGCCCTTTGCATAGTCGAAAGGAGCATCGGCTTTACAAGCTGAGCCAGCTTCGTTACTCACACATAGAATAACATCCATACGACGCTTTAATGCTTCACTTCTGACGTAGAACAGTGCACTTGCCAGCTCGTTGGTTACTATGTCTACTCTGTTTCTGTCCACCATGGTAGTGAAAGAAGGTGCGGCTAAAGTGATTAGAATCGAGCTAATCGCAAGAACAACCATCATCTCTACCAGAGTAAACCCTGATTGTTTCAGATTATTTTTCATTGTATTTATCATGGCTATTTTTCCTGAGGCTTACTCCAAAAAACGGACTCAAGCACACCTGCGTTGTAACTCATAATTTGTGACAACTTTTTGCCGGTACGCAAATCAACATTCTGTACACAATCACCTTCGGTACATGCACTACCGCTTGATGAAACCGGTTCATTAAAGACTAACTGCACGCCACCGGGTATTTCATTCGCACTAATAACTGAGTACAGATCACTAGTATTCGGTTGTCCACCACTTTGGTTCAAATCAAATGCAGGCTTACCTTCTAATATATCAAGAATATAGGCTCTTCCCTGTGTTGCTGGTACGTTACAGCTAGCTATTGTTGGTGCGGTATTTACATAGACATCAGGGACTAAAGTATTAAAAATGACTCTGCCATGATTAGTCAGACTAGTAGACAATACCTTTTCACCCCCTCCAGAAAACTCCAGATACCAACCTTTTTTATTAGTCGCAAGTACACTTTGGTTTAATAATTCGTTACTCAAGGTTGTTACACCTTGATCATCTTGCCCGATGGCTACCCTTGCTAAATCACTTGTTTCAGAAATAGAAGTGAAATTATCGGGTAACAAACCCCGTTCTTGTCTATCCACAAGCACATAAAAACGATCGGTTGTCTCAGTACCTAAAGGATCAGTCCGATCACCACTACCAATAGAAACTAGCAAGCTTCTTTCTCCACCTTTTCGTGTTAATGACACATCAGGCTCATTAAAGAACTTACGCGGCTCGGTGCCGGAAGTCGTGTCTCCGCCTAAGTCAGCTAAGAGTATTAATTTAGCTTCATCTAAATCATATTTACTATCTGGATCAGAATCTGTCTCTCCATCGTAGAGGTCAGTATCAAGCTCTAGTCTCCAAACATGGCCACCGACATCAGCAAAATACATACGATCAATTGCTCCGTCTTTATCCATATCCAAAATACGAACTCCTCCCGGTACACTATGTGTCAAATTAGGGCTTCCTGAGAACCCTGACCCTCCAGATGTACCTTTTTTGAGAGACCATATAAATTCCCCCGTTTTAGCATCAACAATAAAGATATCATCACCTACTGAATCTGCAGCGGCTCTATCTGCAACATCTTTGTCTTGATTTTCAGCATCATAACCACCACTAAATATTAATACCTCTCTTAAGGTAGCATCATCTTTTGCGGTATGAATCCGTGCAACATAAGGTCTAGACCAGCTTTGACCTAAATGCTGGAAGTCGCCATCACCACCCCCTTGAATTTTCCATTTTAGTTTGGGCGACGTTGGATCTGTCACATCAAGAGCGTAGTACGTACTACCCCCTCTACGTAGTCCGAAGTAGAGATAAACATAATCATCCGCATCGATTATTCCAGGCTCACCGCTAACATCACCTACCCAAACAGTAGCAATGCCATCAATACCGAAGCGATGACCACGATATTCATTATCATCAAATTGAGGTTTTATATTTTTAAGTAGTTCCTTAGGCATAAAAGCAAAAATCTCTTCTCCACTTTCGGTATCAAAGGCATGCAGATAACCTTCATTAGTACCTGCAAAAATGACTTGTCTGTTCTGCGTTGAGTCATTGTTATCATCGTGATCTTTATGATAAGTCACGCCTATAGGAGCAAAATGCAACATATCTCCCATATGTTTTCTTGCAGTGCCACTACAATTACCGGCACTACTGTCGTAACCTTGATAACCTCTGATAAAACAAATCAGATTCTTTCGATCATTTAATGAACTACTTTGTAAATCCAGAAGAGAGTCCGTAACACTTCCCATATTATCAATGGAGAGTGCATTACCAGAAGCCGTCAGATCACACGCTGTACCCGATGTACAGCTGAAATCAGAATACAGATTCCGTGCTGCGGGATTAAGCTTTGCTGCGGCACCACCTTCAGTAACCTCTCTACCATCAGCAGTAGCCGATGTAGACCACAAATCCCAAGCATTTTCGGTAAGCGCTCCTAACTCAGTGACTGCTGTTAGATTATTTTTCCCAGTAATTCGTCGTTTACCACTAGCATCGACAATCTTGAATTTCTTAAGGTTGCCTTTCCAGAGCGCATTGTTAGTCACTTCAAAGGTGGGAATAAATAGGGTGTTTTCATGATTCAACCCTGTATCGGCGACAATACTGTAGCCAGGGTTAGAGAACGCTGTCGTTGTTTCTTCAACTTGTAAGTCACTCAAGATTGAACTAAACGCGGTTATCAATGACGCTTGGTCGGTAGCTGAAAAATAACCCTCGACAACACCTACTGTATTAGGGTCGTCAACTGTAGCTAAAGCTTCGAGGTAATTCTCAGCAGCACTTCCCTGCCCTAAACCAAGGCCTATAGTATAAGTTTGGATAGTTTGATCCCCTTCATGAGCCGATGAGTTATCATTCGTAGCCAAGTAGTGGGTCAACTCAGGACCACACTTACCGCGTGGCAAACCTGACACATCTGCACAATTAAGCCCTCTAAAAGCATTGGCCAATGGGTTCGTCCATTCATTATCAGTGACAACCTTGTCATAGGTAGCATTCACATCAACCGAACCTCCCGCTTGTGGGCTACCATCTGACAACAAGATAACCGTATTGCTTTGACAAACACTCCCTATGGGGGATATATAAGTAGGTTCAGAAACGGCGGCTCCGGTGCACATCGTGTATAAACACGTGCCTTGCGCACTACCTTCAGATGAAATACCTGAACCGCAAACACCCAATAAATCACCATGTGCTTCATGAGCAGGCAGCGTAGATGCATTGATTACAAGCGTATGGGCGTTATCAGGGTTATCGGGTGGAACATGACAAACCACTAAGTTATTGCCTGATCCGCTACCAGAACCCCCTCCGCTTGAACTTGTCGGAAATAGCAATACCTGCTCAGAGGACTCATTTGTAAAACTGCCACTAAGCACTTCAGTCCAGCTAGAATTATCGGTGCTGATATATACCCTATAACTAGCAATTCTTCCATTTACACTGTTCTGACGCGGAAGGTAATGAAATGCTTTTAAGTTATGATTAGCACCCATATCAATCACAATCTGGTGATCGTGAGCGGGGTCGGGATCTACTCCATACCATTGAGTATGCCAAAATGTTCCTGTGTCCCCATCAATAGCATGTATTGCACGACCATTACTACCTCCTTCTCCAGCTGTTTCCTGACTATTAGCAACAACACTCCAACTACCTTTGGAGATTTCAACATCATCCCCATCAATTAAGCCAATCTCAGCCACAGACGTCCAAGGGCCACCATTAACTTCAGACTCAGCCACTAACTTGACGTACCTAGCTTGCGGATAAGAACTTGTGGATGAAGTAACGGGCACAGAAGTAGTTGGAAATACCACTGTTTGTTCATCATTTGTATTATCCAAATTACCACTAACAATAGCATTCCCCCAATTACTACCATCTGAACTTAAATAGACCTCATATCCATTAATTCTTCCATCATTATAATTTTGAGAGGCAAGATACTTAAGTTCTTTTAAGTTATGAGCCGCCCCTAGATTGATTATAATTTCATGAGGGTGCGTAACATTTTCCTCAGAGTACCAATCGGTGTTTGTATTACCATCAAAGGAATAACCACCTCGATAACTATTGCTATATTGACTAGAGACAGAGCCTAGCGCCCATGCTGATTTATCCAATAAGTCATCTGATTCATTGACTAATGCTAACTCAGCAATTCCTGCATAATAATTATTAGGATTGTATGCTGAAAGCGACTTGAGCTTTATATATTGCCCCCGTGGATAAACCGTTATCGTCGAAGCAGTCGTGTATTCAATATGCAGCACAGGTGCCTTAGAACTACCTCCATTATAAGATTCCGCCTCACGTTCACCACTTCCCGAAAAGATAAAAACCATGGCTTGACCCGAATTCCAACCAGAGCGGTCATAAAGCTCCTGCACAATAGCTTTAAGGTCACTCGTTCTCTGCGCCTCACCCCTTGCGGCGGCATCATCCCATGCTGCTATATCCCAATATTCCGTAGCTGTAGTACGTGGTCGAATACTAATATTGCTGTTGTCGTTAGCAAAGGCAAGTGGGTTATCTGCTGCCTCACCTTGTATAGTCACTTGAGTTGACCCAGAATCTTCTTCGTCAGCCATAAATTGTATATATGCGGTGGTAATCGTCGCGTCTTGAGGGATGTCAATGTTCCTGAAACGAAGACCCACTATCTTTTCGCCCAAATCAAGATCTCCACTGGAAAGATCCATACTTCCATTACCCACTTCTTCAGCATCATCTGATCCCGAACTCACTTGTACCTCTAAAGTAGTTGTTGATGATACAGGAGCAAAAGCTGCTACGGATTGAGTAGCACGATTAAGTGTACGACCACTATTATCATCCCAAATCCAACTCATGTCGTATGAACCCGCTGACCCAACAATTTTTGTACTCATCCCTCCTTGGCTACTCGACGTCTCTTCATTCCAGTGCTCTGTCTGTCCAGAACTAGCATCCAGATCGCCATGATAGAAACCATTACCACCGCCAATCATATCGACTAAAATCGCATTATCCGAGATCGTGGTAAGCGTCGTTGATAGCACATTAGGATAACTATCGGTTCCCACTACTTCAGGATCAGACTGGTCAACGTTAATAAGTGTCACAGCACCTGCTACAATTTCAGAGCCATTATGAGAAATCTGCACAGAATGAGAACCATCATTGGGTAAGTCAGCGTCTTTTAAATAAAATAACTGCGTCGTCATGGCAGTACCCGTATCTCTGGTTACTTTACTACCCGCAATAGGCCTCATATTGACCCCTCCATAACGAATGCTACTAACGCTTGCCGCTGAACTTTTTTCAATGGCTATGCCGACCACCACCACACGATTACTACCACTTGCAAGGGTGTGTGTGAACGTTACGCTGCCACTGCCACTATCATCACCATATGATGAATTGCCCACCTCTATCGGGTCAGAGTTTGCTTCACCACCGCCGCCGCTCGGTGCAGCAACACACTCTGTAGCCGTTGCTGCACAATTTGCATAAGTTCCGGGTGAAGCCGGGTTAGCAGGGTCTATAGGGCAACGGTATTCAGTCGGTATTGCTCCTTCAGGCAACCGCTCCGTCCACACTGTATCGCAAGCAGTTGCATCCCAAGCGCCGGGCAATCCTGTATAGGTT